>JBOFIT010000042.1:0-3690 GCA_051650305.1 Cellulosilyticaceae bacterium | reverse complement strand
TACCTTCTTTTCTTGTAATTCTACGATTTCATAAGTCATTCGTATAACCTCCCTTGATTTGATAAGGTTAGTATACAGACTCTAATATGTCATCAGTGTGTCATATTATAAATATTTTTCTAAAGTTTTTTTGAGCCTTTGAATAGTTTCTTCACGTACATCGAGAGGGGAGAGTACCTCACAGGCATCACCGAAAGAGGCAATGTAGCTATAGACCCATTCACCTTTGGGATACATGATTTCTGCGATAAAGCTACCATCGGATAAGGTTTGGAAGTCTTGAAATTCATCATAGACACGATAAGCCATATGAGGTGCTAATTTAAGTTTGAGAAGCAGATACTCTTCTTCGAATACTTTATCGTCCTTGAAAATATAAGAAGGTGCTTGCATCTCAAAGGTTTCATCTAAAAGTTGGAGGTCTTGAATACGCTTAAGTTTAAAGAAACGATGGTCTTTTCTAAGGGTACAGTACCCATAGAGATACCAGTCTTGGCCTTTAAAGCAAAGTTTGAGGGGATAAACTGTACGGAGCATCGACTCGCCTCTTCCACTCGCATAGGAAAAACGAATAGTACATTTGCTTAAGATAGTTTTTTTAAGGGTATTAAACGTCTTTTTTTCGTTGTTGATATTTCCCCATGAGGTGAATTCTACTTCGAGCCAATCAGATTCGCCTTCGCCAAGGAGACTGCTGAGTTTACTCAGTGCGGTGTCAGTATCACTAAGGTCTACGAGGCTCACCGCTTTAAGAGCTGCCATGATATTTGTCTTTTCGGCATCAGTTAGCACGGTCTTATTGAGCACAAAGTCAGGAAGGAGTGAGATGCCACCACCCTTACCTTTCTTCATATAGATAGGAATGCCTGCGGAAGATAAAGTATCAATATCACGGTAGATAGTGCGTGTAGACACCTCAAAGCGTTCAGCAAGTGCCTTGGCAGGCACGGTTTCTTTCTCAAGTAATATATAAATCATTTCAAATAAGCGATTCATCTGCATAGTATGAGAGGTCCTTTTCTAGGGGATAGAATTTCAAAAATAATTAACTTAAGTATAACATAAGAGGGAGAAAATGAAGAAGCAATTACACCTCCCTATATTTGAAAATTTGTAGTTTTTAGTAGAAAAATATGGTATACTGTTAGTTGCGATTTAACAAAAGATGAGTTCAAGAGGGGAGTAGTACCATGATGCAAAAAGATTTAAAAATCCAATACATACCTGTAGATTCTGTAAGACCAAACCCATATCAGCCAAGAAAAGTATTTTCACAGTCAGCTCTAGAGGATTTAGCAAGTTCGATTGCAGAACATGGTCTCATGCAGCCTATTACTGTACGTATGATAGGTAGTTCCTATGAGCTTATAGCGGGAGAAAGACGTTTAAAAGCTTCTAGACTTGCAGGGATTAGAGAGATTCCAGCTGTCGTTGTAGAAGTGACAACAAAAGATAGTGCAGTACTTGCACTTATTGAGAATTTACAAAGAGAAAACCTTAACTTCTTAGAAGAGAGTGAAGCGTATAACCTTATCATGCAGGATTATGGCTATACACAGCAAGAACTTGCAAAGACATTAGGGAAAAATCAATCTACTGTGGCAAATAAACTACGTATTCTGAAGCTTTCACCAGTGGTGAAGAAGAAGCTTATCGAGTTCAATCTTACAGAGAGACACGCCCGTGCACTTCTTAAGCTTCCAAGTGAAGAATTACAACTTGAGGTACTTGAAAAAGTAGGGACACAGGAGCTTAATGTTAAGAAAACAGAGCAAATCATTGAGCAAATCTTAGTAAGTCTTACGACAGAACAGAAAGATGTGAAGAAGCCAAACTTAAAGTTCAAGGCTTTTGTACGTGATATTCGCTTATTTACAAACACCATTACACAGGCAGTTGATATGATTCAGCAATCTGGTATTGATGCGAAATATACAATGAAACAAGAGGATGATGGGTACGAGATTCGTATTAAGATTCCTATGAATAAATAGAGATGTAAGGATTGACTTGTACCATAGATAGAGATAGTGGCATAATAAAGCTAATAAAAAAGAAGGATGCGGCTAACATCCTTCTTAGTACAATTTATAGTTGTCTAGGCAACTGGTATCACTTATATTTTATGTAGAAATAGTAGCAGACCATTTGCGATCACGGGGCTACTATTTTTTTTGCATTTTTTCTATAAGTAACACTATAAACATTAACAGCGTTAACAAGAAAGAACCTGCGTCAAATAAAGTATTATTAGTTACTATAAAAATACAAATTATATATAAAAGAGGTTAGCACATTATGAAGCGTTATGAAGAAATATTAGAAGATGAAAAGATTATTAAGATCTATGAACAAATAGAGGAAGTAGAAGCCATGACTAAGGGAAGCGCCCACCATGGGATGATGCATGTAACGAATGTAGCAGCCTTGGTAGCACTTTTGTTAAGTAAATTAGGATATGATGAGGCATTCATAGAAGAGGTAAAGATAGCAGCTATTTTACATGATGTAGGAGCTTTAGAGGGGAAAGAAAATCATGCAGAGAGAGGTTATCTATTTGCAAAGAGATACCTTGAAGAGAAGGGCATTGTACTGGAATACGAAGATAGAGTGCTAGAGGCAATAAAGAACCATAGTGAAGGTTTTGAGAGTACGGATATGATAGTCTTAGCACTTATTTTAGGTGATAAGTTGGATATCAAGAACACAAGACTTGCAAAAGAAGGCTATAATATCAAGGGGATGCGACAACTACAGTATATTAAGGATATAGTGGTCGATATAGAGCGTGGATTCTTAGAAGTTCAGTTTATATGTGCTGATGAGATTGATAAGGCAGAGCTAGAGACATTTTATTTTTTAAAGAAGGTAGCAAAGGCTATTCAGGCATTTGCAAAGCAAGTAAATGTAATACCTAGGGTATTTTTAAATGATAAAGAGTGGGGAATATTTGAAATATATGATTGAAAGTTCAGTTTATTTTGCTATAATTACAGTCATAAAGATTAATAATCATAGAGATAGGGGATTGATATGAAAAAAAGAGCGATTATTGGGAGTATCGTTATTTTAGTATTAGGGATATTAGTCATAACTAGATATATGGGGACTGAGAAAACACCAGCGGCTAAATATATGATGGATGCATCTATCGCATATGGATCAGTAGATGAAGAGAGTTTGGATAAAACAAAAGTCACTTATGAGATGACTATAAGTGGTGAGCCTAAAACGATTCAAGATATCGACGATATAGAAGTTATATTTGGAGAGGATGGCAGTAAGAGGCGCATAGGGGATGGAAATTACTCAGTAGCTTTCAAAGAAGAGGAAAAACCGTATGTAGAAGTTTCAGGTGAACTTGTGATAGATACAGAAGGAATGGATAAAGTAGCGATAGATGAATTAGATATTATAGAGGGAATTAGGCTTGTTACGAAGAGCAAAGAAGAAACAATATTTGAATTACATAAGTAAGAAATTACTAAATTGAGGGTACTTCGATAGAGGTGCCTTATTTTTATGCCACTTATAAAATAAAAACTTAAAAAGTGATAGGTTTTAGGGATATACTACGAAGTATAGGATGTAACGATCGTTCGTAAGCAAGAAATGCAGGAGGGGTACCTAGATGCGTATAACGGAAGAAAATTTTTTGGAGAGGCTTCGTTGTAAAGATGAGAAGGCTCT
>JBOFIT010000041.1:0-6619 GCA_051650305.1 Cellulosilyticaceae bacterium | reverse complement strand
TCAATGTATTGATCGGCTAACCAATCTTTTGCTCTTTGTATGGTAGACTGTGTCGTATAGTAAGGATACAGTAATAGCTCACTTTGTTTATCCATTTGTTGGTTATAGGTATAAACCAAACTTCCCTTTGCATTAATATCTAGTACACGATCAATCTCCAGTACTGTCGCATAGGTACTACCATCTAATTTGATGGCTCCACCGTCTTCAGTATAGACGATGATGCCTTTGTCTGCTTCTATCATTTCAGCATCTCTAACTGGATATGGCACCATACATTCAAGTGATTGCGCTTCTTTAGTCTCTATTGACACCATTGCTGCATACGTTTCATCATACTGTAAGAGGAATGCATCTGCCTTTGGCATCAATACCGCTCCCATTATTTCACGGTCGCCTGTGCTATACTCAAGCACCACCTTATCATCTTCATAAATCACTACTTTATGCTTAAATCTAACCAGTAAGCGCTTACTCGCCTCATATCCATGAATAGATTCTACGTTTTCAGCTACTCGTTCTGCCCCACTTTCACTCATACGGTATAGTTCACCATAAGACCTTGTATAAATAGTTCCCCCTATTAAGAGTGCTTCGTCGATATATGCATCGGTGGTCACTTGCTCCTTTACCTGCATCATCTCAGTATCTATAACACTATATATCATCTCTCCCGCTATCAAAAGCTTACCTTCACTGTAAATTCTAGCTGACTTTACCTCCATAGGTAAGGAGAGGGAGGTAAGTGTCATATTGTCTAATGCTAAACGATACAGCACTTGATCTTCGGTGATAAAATAATAATTTTCTTTCTCGAATGCACCCCAATTCATTCCTGCTTGAATTGCCGTTTGAAGTTCGCTAGATAGCTCGCACATCTTTTTATTCTCCACATCCCATAACTCAAGTAACGGCTCCCCTTCTACATAGTTGGCAATCCATTTTCCCGATTCGCTTATACCACCACGGTAACCATACATGCTGCCATCTCTAATAGAAGTATCCCCCAGTACGGTATAGTGTGTATCTCTCGCTTCTGCAAACTTCACCACTGCTTTCTTTTCATCGCTAGATACATACATCGCACCTCCGCCCAAGAGTATATGGTCGATTTCATAAGGCAATTGCTGTCTATTCCACAGTAACTCCTCCGACTTAGTTGTCAGATAGTACCTGATGGTTCCATCATCATTAGCTGTCATGATAACATCATCTCTCCAAATGACGTCTGAAATGTATCCGCCACTTATATACATCTGAAGTACTTCTCCCGTCTCTATATTGACAAGTTCCATCATCTGCCCACTTACAAGTAAGATAAGTGCATCATCCACAGGGCTAAATTGCCCTTCTTGACACCCCCATTGTTTGATGTCCTTTTGATAGATGGCATTACCGTCTAAATCATAGATAATGGCGTAGCCTGCATCATCCCAAACATTCGTTTCATACTGCACACTGCATAGTAATTTTGAACTGTCTGAACTAAAATCAAGGTCACAGAAGCTGTCTGTAGGTAATTGAATAGATGTCGTTTTCCCTTGTGCCTCTAGTTCTAGGATATAAACGATTCCTTCTATTGTCACGCATCCTAATTTTTTTCCGTCTGGACTTACCACAACGTTTGAGCTAAACACGGTGCTCTCATCTGTTATGACTTTATTAAACAGTCTCTTTCCTGTTAATGCTTCAAAAACTTGAATTTCTTCATTTTGAAGAATAATCTTTGTCTTATCTGGTGTCATAGTCATAGCAACAGCCCCAAAGTCTATCTCCTGCTCCCATACCACTTGCTGATCTACTAAGGTTTCGCACACAAGTTTTTCACTATTATCTTGATAAATAAGATACTTATCTTGATAAAGTGCCCATTGTCCCGTTCCCTTCTGCCATATTTCCCCGCCTGTGCGAGTGTCCCACAGTGCTAAACTCCCCCTAGCATCCTGTGTCAGCAAGTAGACACCATCCGCTGTCACCTCCATTCTCTCTACCCTATCCTGATGACTATAGAATTGGTCCGGCACTAGGTCGCTTCCAGTCTTATAGGAACGCATCGCCTTATGCAATGCATACTCACTCTGAGGTACATAAGGTCTGTCTTTTTCCACCATATCTGCTGGTAACATATTGAGTGCTATGTATGCCCCCATACTTCGGTCACCTTGTTCAGTCACTTCATGAGCAGTCTTACTCATGTATTCTGATTCAGCCTTTAATTGCAGTTGCATTTGCTCCCTTAGTTTCTCACTCGCTTCCTCTGCTCTCGCAGTCTGCAATCGTAATTGGTAAGCTTGCCAAGTACTGAACGCCCCAAATACCGTCAGGCAACCTATAAGGATGCTTCCTAGTGTCATGATTCTTTTAAGACGTCGCACCTTGTCCCTCTGTCTTAGCGCATCATAGGTACATCCCAAAATAGGTGCAATGATGCGTAAAAGCTCCTGCTCTAATAACTTATGTCTCTTATACTTGGAGGTTGCTCGTATATCTGCTGCTAGAGGCTCCACCTCGACTTCTCTCGTTTCTAAGATACCATCTTCTCCCACCACTTCTTGGGTTCGATATCTTAATGCTCTAGGGAAAGCTTCTTCTGGTTCCCCATCGATGAGAAGTGCAAGTATACGCTCATGTCCATGCAACTTGCTGAAAGTCTCTATCTCTTGTTGCACCCATTTCGAATGAGGTGTATCTGGTGAACAAATGACAATGAGATGCCGTGACTGCTCCAGCGCCTCTTGAATATTTGCCGCCAAATCACTGGAAGTAGGCAGCTCCTCTTGGTCTCTAAACACTCTGTCTAATTTACGTTTCTCTACACCACTGTCTTTTGGTGCCACATACGTCTCTAGTAGACGATGTAATTTCTTCGCTATCTCTTTATCCAGTGGCTTATGTCTATAACTAATAAATGCATCATATTTATATTCCCTCACACAAACGCCCCCTTTATTTAAACCTCATACCCCTTAACATATTCTTCAAACTCTTCATCTGTGAGTTCTTCTCTAAAGTGCTTCTTAATCTCTAAAAAGCGCTGAAGGTCATTAAGAAACTGATATAAAATCGCTCGATTTTCGAACTCTTCTCGTGTCGTTGGTAGCTCTGACTGTCTAAAATGATCTCGTAAGCCTTCCAATTCCTCAAGTAAGTCCCCACTTAATTTTCTTCCTGTAATGGATTCTCCCACAAGACTTGTGAATGCTGCCACTTCTTTGGTCGCATCATAGCATTCAAAGATACGTATAAAATGCTGCCTCATATACAGCAATGTTTGAAATTGACTTTCTCTCATGGCAAAGTAACGTTCGTAGACAGTCACTTTTGCAAAGAGATGATTATTCGTATGCTTATACGCTTTTTGTTTACCAAGTAAAATTTGCATTTCTATTTTTTGATATAGTGCTTCTTCTTCTACCGGTACTTTTCTTTCTTGTAAAGCCACTGTCATATCACAAAACAGCTGATACATGTCTCTTTCTATAGCTTGTCTGATTTGATAAAGCTGGCCTTCTATACTTGGCATATATAAGTTCAATACCAATGCCACCCCTGCTCCTACAACCACCAGCATCACTTCATTGGTGAGTATGCCTACACTGATAGCTCCCTCTGTTAAAAGATGCGTCACCAATACCGATGCTGGTACAATGCCTTCTGCTATCTGCAAACGTACTGTCAACGGTATGAAGAAGAATAAATAGATACCAAATACTACTGGGCTATACCCAAATAACATAAAAAGCATGCTTGACAGTGCCAATGCCACCACCGTTGCTTCCATACGTCGTACTGCCAATGTGACCGACTGCCTCTTGGTACTCTGAATGCTCAAAATCGTAATAATCCCTGCCGAAGCTGCAAATTTCAGTCCTATGGCGCTGGCTAAAAGCATCGCTAATGTCGTTCCTATGGCTGTTTTTATGATACGTATGCCTATAAGCTGCCTCATATTCCCACTCCTTTATAATTTAAATAATATACCTACTACACCACCTATTACAATGTATAAAATAGGGTGTTTCTTCCACTTAGTAATAGCGATAAGAAAGGCTCCTAGTAAGATGATAGCCTTTAGTTGAATGCCCCCATCTCCCCATAAGCTCACTTTCATGACTTCTACACTTACTGCACCGATAAGTCCTGCTACTACAGGTCTTATACCATAAAATGCATTTTTAACACCTTGTATTTCCTTGAAGCGATTAAAAATCTTCGCTACTAAGATAATAACGATAATAGATGGTGTGACTAAACCTATGACAGCCAGTACACCGCCTAATAAACCGCCTACTTGATAACCTATATAAGTGGCTGCATTGACCCCTATAGGCCCTGGTGTTGATTCTGCTACCGCAATCATATTCAGCAAATCTTCACTTGTAAACCAGCCATACTTTGTGATGAGTTCTTGTAAAAAAGGAATCGTCGCTAAGCCACCACCTACGGCGAAGAGACCTATTCTAAAGAATTCTACATAGAGTAATAAAAGTGTCATCTACTTCACCTCTTTCTTTCTGCCAGCTGCCATTCCTATAAGTGCCCCTGCTACCACAAACCATACTACTGATATAGGTAGTACAATCATAAGTAAAAGTCCGATGCCAAATAAAGCACCTGTGACTTTATCTACAATTGCTTTCTTTGCCATATCATAAGTCGTCTGTATAATGAGTGCTACCACGACGATACGTACACCTGCAAAAGCATGCTGAACAAGAGGATAACTTGCGAACTGTTCAAAGAACATGGCAATGATACTTATGATAATAATAGATGGCAAAACCATCCCTGCCGTCGCCACGATGCCACCTATTACCCCCTTCAGCTTATAACCTATAAAGGTAGCGGTATTCACCGCAATAATTCCAGGTGTCACCTGCCCTATGGCATAATAATCCATGACCTCTTCATTGGTGGCCCAACCTCGCTTTTCTACGATCTCCTTTTGAATAATCGGTAGCATGGCATAACCACCACCAAAGGTGAAAGCCCCCATCCGTGCAAACACCATAAATAAATCTGCTAATTCTTTCATGCATGTACACCCCACATTTTATATTTTTTGATAATTACCTTCATTGTACACCAAGTTTTTCCTTTAAAAAAGAGGCTACTCCTATGTAGCCTCTTTACTAGTGTACTATTTATTTAATGTTTCATGCATAACGGTGAGAAGATCTCCATCAATATCATTTACATACTCCCAGTACATAACGCCACCAAGACCATTATCTAATGCATATTGTGCTTTAGCTTCTACAGATTTTTCATTATCATAGGTGATAAATGTTTTACCATCATATAAATATGGTGCTTTTGATACATCATCCCAGAATTCTTTATAACCATGTTTTCCAATGTAGTAATCTCTTAGATATGTCCAAGGAATAACGCTTCCTCTCCAAGTTGTACGGTCAGTCACTGGATTACCTTCTGCATCTTTTGCCCATGGTTGATAAAGTGGATCACCCTTTTCATCTGCTACAATGTTTCTGAATTCACGACCATATGTGTGAATACCAACAATCATTTTTTCAGCTGGTACACCTGCTTTAACCAAACGGTCTACTGTTTCAGACACTGTACATCCCCAGTCAACTAGTGGATTCTCTGGATTTGGATAAAGTGGGCCTTGGTGTTGTGCTTCATCACTCCAAGCACCAAACATATCGTATGTCATAAGACTTACAGAATCAATAAGTGGCACTACTTTTTCAAACTCAACTGCATCAAGGAACCATCCATTAACTGGTGCACAGAAACCAATCTCTTTATCTGGTCCTAATTTTTTACGAAGCACTTCCATAAGTGCAGTGAAATTTTCTTTATCCTCTGGGCGTGTCATCGTCGGATGCCCACCCCATGGTGGTCCTACTGGGTATTCCCAATCAATATCAATACCATCAAGATTGTACTTTTCGATATATGCTTTTACACTATCAGCAAAGATTTCACGCGTTGATGGCGAAGCTACCATATCTGAGAAACCTTCCCCTAACCATCCACCTACTGCAACGATTACTTTAAGATGTGGGTATTTTTCCTTAAGTTTAGCAACTTTTGCAAATGTTTCTTCTTCAATTAACGTTGCTTTTACAAGGTCTTGTAACATAAATGAGCCATCTTCTGCAATAATACGATAGTCATCATTACAAATTTGGAAATTATTATCAATACGTGCAAATGCTAAGTACACATGTGTAAGCTTATCACCTTGAATGTCATCAACTGACCATTCTTTACTTGCCCAACAAGGTAAATATGTAGCTACTTTTTTGCCTGTTTCTACTGATTTCTCCGCAGCTACTGGCTCTTTTGCAAATGTGCTTACACCGCCTGTGGCAAATGCCATCATACCTGCAAGCATAAGTGCTAATGCTTTTTTCATTTTCATAAACCTTCCCCCTTTATAAATGTGATATTTAAATTGTAATATATTTTTATAATTTTATAAACACTTTATATTATCTAAATTTATTGTATTTTTTTGTGCATTTTTACTTTTATATCTTTTAAATCTCTTTATGTTTTGTTAAAATTATTTATAACTTACTTATGAAAGGATATCACCTCATGCTTAAACTCATTGCTGCACTTTTGATGGTGCTGGACCACTTCG
>JBOFIT010000040.1:0-27537 GCA_051650305.1 Cellulosilyticaceae bacterium | reverse complement strand
GCAGTGTTACCACCTACGAAAGGCATTTTTTCTACTAAGATAACGTTAGCACCAGCATCATGTGCTTCAATCGCAGCACTTAGACCACCACCGCCAGCACCGATAACGATAACATCTGTCTCAAGTGTCACAGCATCTGATGGTACTTCAGTAGAAGTTTCAGTTTTGTCTTTACTAGGTGCTGTAGTAGATGGACTTGCACAGCCAGCAAGTAAAGTTATAGATAAGCCTAGGCAAGCTAGGATAGATAATAATTTTTTGATTTTCATAATGAGTCTCCCTGTATGTGTATTATCAAAAATTTAACAAAGTAATCATAACACAGGTTAACATAAATGTGAATAGGTCTGAATAAAACAAAAATATTCTGATTACTACAAACGATAGGGGAGATACTCTACGCTACGTGGATTGTAGATTTATCCATGAAGGGGTACAATGGATTCAAGAGGTGATGGAAAGTGGATTGTGTGAAAATAGGTCAGCTTATAAAGAAGAGACGCCAAGAAAAAGGTATGACACAGCAAGAACTTGCGACCAAGCTCTACTTAAGCAATAAAACCATTTCTAAATGGGAGCGAGGTGTAGGCTGCCCTGATATAGGGAATTTCCAGATGCTTGCAGAAGTTTTAGATATAAATATAAATGAACTGATGCAAGGAGAAGCAGTTGATAACGACAATAGAGGAGGCAATATGAAAAAGACACAATTTTATGTTTGTCCAGTGTGTGACAATGTAATTACGAGTACCAATGAACTGGTATTAAGTTGCTGTGGGCAAAAGTTAGAGGCATTGGTGCCAAAGAAAAACGAGAAAGGAAATCATGAACCTAGCATAGAGATGATAGAAGATGATCTTTATGTGACATTTGAGCATGCGATGAATAAAGAGCATTACATTTCTTTTGTAGCTTATGTGACCATGGATAAAGTACACCTGATGAAACTATACCCTGAGCAGAATCCAGAAGTAAGATTTCATAAAAGGGGTAGAGGGCTGCTTTACATGTACTGCAAAGAAGATGGTCTATGGTGTCAGACTATCTAAGGAGTATATAAAAAAGAATAAAGTACGAAGGGGCATAACATGTGTTGGAATCGCGTGTTATGCCCCTTCGTGTATCTAAAAAAAATAAGAGTGGAACAAAGTGTATGAAAATTCAGTCTAAAATGATAAAATGAAGTTAAAGGAGGCGTAGAAAATGAAAAAGGTGATGAAAATATGCTTAAGCATGCTGATGTTAGTAGTACTACTAGTAGGGTGTAGTTCTAAATCAGAGGTAGCGATGGATTCTGCAAAGCCTGAAATGTCGGAGAATAAGGTAGCAATGGAAGAAACCTACGATACGGGAGGCGAGTATGCTCCAGAAGCAGACAGTGAGAGTATGCAAGGTACGGGGAATGGCGTTCAATTTAACACAACTGTAGGACTGAATCGAAAAATCATAAAGACTGGGCAGATGGATATCGAAACAAAAACATTTGACAAAACGATGGCAGAAATCATGAAGCAACTAGAAGTATTAGGAGGCTTCATACAGACAGCTAATACACAGGGGTATGAGGGAAGTAATAGAAGTGCAACTTTAACACTTCGTATTCCCAATGCACAGTTTGATAAGTTTATGAATGACACAGAGCGTTATGGGAATGTCCTTAGTAAAACAATAGAAGGGCAGGATGTGACAGACCAATATATGGATACAGAGATGCGTCTTAATGCACTTCAAATACAAGCAACAAGATTGGAAGAACTGATGGCGCAATCAGGGGATTTAGAAGATTTATTTACGATTGGTCAAGAGCTTGGGCGTGTGACTTATGAGATAGAGAGCTTAAAGGGAAGCCTTAAGAAATATGATAGCCTAATTGATTACTCAACGATTACAGTCTATGTAGCAGAAGCAAGAGAGTATAGTAAGCCCGCACCAATTACTTTTGGAGAGAAAATTAAACAACAATTAGGTGACTCTATGGATGCAGTCACCAGCATTCTTAAAGGTCTTGTCTTATTCTTTGTAGGTCTTACACCATTCTTAATTATTCTTATACCAATAGGCATTGTGGTAGGGGTAATTATTAAAGTAATTCGTAAAAGAGATATCAAACGTACAGAAAAAGAATCAAAAGAATAGAATGAAAAGAACCCCTTCGACGACGAGGGGGTTCTTTTTACGTGCTTACAGTAATTCGGTCATAAGCTCCATGCTTGTTTTTGGAGAAAGGTAGCTAAGTGGTACATCAAATACAGATTTTGCACCTACCATACCTTCTTTGTTCATTCGTACAGCAGCACGTGCGTATGCTACAAGTGCGCTACCTGTGAACTCAGGGTTGCTATCAAGTTTAAGTGAGAACTCGATGATTTCTTTATTTTCGTTATTGAAGCCTGTAGTTCCACTTCTAAATACGAAGCCACCATGAGGCATTTTGCTATGGTTTTCTTTAAGTTCGTCTTCAGAGATGAAGTGAACGATTGTATCGTAGTCAGAGAAGTAGTTAGGCATATTTTTGATAGTTTCTTCGATTTTTGCTGTGTCAGCGCCTTCGTGTGCCACAACGAAACATTCACGAAGGTGTTTTTCACGTGTTGTAAGAGAAGGATTCGCACCGCTTCTTACAGCTTCGATTGCTTGATCCATAGGAATAGTGTATTGTCTACCGTCTTTGACGCCTTCGACACGACGGATGGCATCAGAGTGACCTTGGCTAATGCCTTTGCCCCAGAATGTGTAGTCTTCGCCTACTGGTAAGATAGCACCTGACATCATACGAATCATAGAGAAAAGACCTGGATCCCAACCTACAGAGATGATGCTTGTTGTACCAGCTGGTGCAGCAGCACCGTTTACTGCTTCAAAGTATGCTGGAATTTTTGCATGTGTATCGAAGCTATCGATTGTATTGAAGTTAGCTGCGATTTCTGGTGTTTGCACTGGAAGGTCTGTTGCAGAGCCACCACAAAGAATCATTACGTCAATGATACCTTTATAATTAAGAATGTTATCCATATGTTCAACTTTTGCAGTAGTTGTTTGAATGATTAAATCCTCTGGACTACGTCTTGTGAATACTGCTACAAGTTCCATATCAGGATTTTGATTAAGTGAAGCTTCTACCCCACGACCGATGTTACCGTAACCTACAATACCTACTTTAATGCTCATATTTATTCCTCCTTAAATGTAATTTTATCTATAATGTTAGTATAAGAAAAACTAGTAGTATTTATTAGAACTACTATCATCATACGACTAGTCTAGTTATTTGTCAATAATCTTTATTAATTATCAGAAAAAACTTTTTTATATTTTTTATCCAACTTTTAAGAAGTATAATCGTATATAAAAGTGAAAGGCAGGAAGGAGGGGCATGGTGGAGATAGAAAAGCTCATTTATGAGCATAAAGACAGATTGTATCGTTTATGTTTATATCTAGAAAAAAACAAAGACCGAGCAGAAGAGCTTTTTCAAGATACATGGGTAAAGGCCATAGAGAAATGGGATACATATGGCCAAGAACGAGATTTTTATCCATGGCTCACCCAAATAGCGGTTAATAGATACCGAGATAAACTGAGAAAACTAAGAAGAGAGCTTGCACGCTTCACGCAACTCGACCAAGAAGTGCTATATGCTTCGGAGGAGGCTGAAAGTGTAGAAGATAGCTTTTTAAAAGAAGAGGCCATGGGGCAGCTTCTGACACAGCTTAAAGATTTGCCAGATAAATACAAGTTGCCATTAGTACTTGTATTTGCAGAAGGACTTAGTTATAAAGATACGGCAGAGATGCTTGGTATAGAAGAAAAGCTGGTGAAATCCAGAGTTTATGATGGAAGGCAGAAACTTAAAAAACTGCTCAGTGAGGAGGGAACGTATGAATGAACAGCAATTAGATAAGTTGCTTGGTGAATTAGGAGATGTAGAAGTAAAAGCGAGTGCGACTTTAGTCACACTGGCTAGAAGACAAGTAGAAGAAAGACAAGAAAAGAAAGCGTTTCTAAAGGAGAATGCACCGGTAGTACTAGGTGTCATCATGAGTACGATCCTTACTTTGGTAAGTGGATGTATAGGCTTTCTCTTTGTACGGGATACAAAAGCTGTGGTGACATTGACACTGGCGCTTTTAGGAATGACACAAGTACCTATACTTATCTTTTTAATGACAACGATTTATTGTAAAGAAAAGAAAAATCAAGAGGAAATCGAGAAGGAGTGATGGATATGCCAACAAGTGTAATGGTTGTAATGAGTTTAATGGTGTGCACCGTAGTAGGTGTACTTATAGCCTTAGGACGCGTCGTTTATAAGGATGCAAAAGCAATGGGGATGAATGCAGGTCTGTGGACAGCAGTTGTTATCTTAGTACCTAATCTTATGGGGCTTGTGATTTATCTAGTGGTTAGAAATAGTGCAAAGAAACAATACCACTGTTCTAACTGTGGTGAATCAGTAAAGGAAGATTATAATCTTTGTCCGAACTGTAAAAGTCTTTTTGAAAAGATATGCCATGTCTGTAAAAATGCAGTGAAAAGCAATATGACATACTGCCCATACTGTGGCAATAAAGTAGAAGAAATGGAAGAAGTAGAGACGGCAACCAAAGTGACAACAAAGACAAATATCATTAAACCGCTAGCGATTATCGGTGGAACCTATATTGGGATTATGATTCTTGTGGTAGGAGCGATGGTGACAATAGGTATTGCAGATATGAATAATGTAGCCATCATGCAATTAGAGATGAATACTTTCGATAAAATGCAAGCAACTTTTCAGTACAAAATAGGCAATGAAAGTAGAAGCTTCAAACTAGAAGCAGATGAAGAACTTGCATTAGATGTAGATGTGGAGCTTGAGAAAGGAAGTATCCAACTCGTAGTGGAAGACCCAGAGGATCAAGTCATCTATGAGAAACTTTATGAAGTAGGCGATTACAAAGAAGAAATACTGATAAAAGCAGACACCGCAGGAAAGTATAAAGTAAGGATTAAAGTAAACGCGGCATCAGGGCATTATAAGATAGAAAAGTAGCAGAGTAGGAAAAAGGATAAGGGGCACAGGCCAGTTCCAAATGAGGAATGCGCTGTGCCCTTTGCGGTGTGTAAATTTGTCTTAAAATTACATTTGCAACCACTTGACGTGTAGTGTACAATTCTTTGTGAGAACAAAAGACAGATAAAGAGGTGACAGTGGTGGAAATATATAATGATTTTGCTGCAGTGTATGATAGTTTTATGGAAGATACCCCTTATGAGAGATGGATGCAATTTATCAGTAAAACCATAGAAAAAGAGGGAATAGACCTAAAACTTATTTGTGACCTTGGATGCGGAACAGGTAAGATGTGCGAGCTTTTTGCAGAAAGCGGTACAGATGTTATAGGCATTGATGGTTCCTATGAGATGCTCATGGTTGCTAGAGAAAATGCAATGGAAAAAGAACTGGATATTTTATACCTTCTTCAAGATATGAGTGAATTTGAACTTTACGGTACAGTAGATGTGGTTTGTAGTACATGTGATAGTTTGAATTACCTTACAGATAAAGAGAAAGTTTTAAGTACATTTAAATGGGTAAACAACTACTTAGAAAAAGGTGGGTTGTTTATTTTTGATATGGTGACACCACACAAATATAAAAATGTGTTAGGCGATCGCGTTTTTGCACAGCAGACTGAAGATGCTGCTTATATTTGGGAAAACTATTATGATGAAGAAACGAAGACCAATGAGTTCGGTGTGACTTTCTTTATAGAAGATGAAGATGGTAAGTATGTGCGTACTGAAGAAGTACACCATCAAAAAGCGTATACAGTAGAAGATGTAACCATGCTTATAGAAGAAGCTGGCATGGAGCTTGTCGGTGTATATGATGATTACACAGACAAAGCTTATAGTGATACAACAGAGCGTATGACTTTCGTAGCAAGGGAAAGAGCTGTAGAAGGTAAAGTATATAGTTGTGATTAAGGAGTAAAGGAGAATAGATGATGAAAAATTACGTAATTAGAGGAACAGACAAAGCAAAACACTTTAGATTTTTTGCAACCAATATAACAGAAGCTGTAAATGAAGCGACAAAAGCACATGGGACATCACCAGTAGTAACAGCAGCACTTGGGCGTACCATGACAGGAGCAGCCATGATGGGTGCTATGCTTAAAAATACAAAAGACCGAGTGGGCGTATCTATAAAAGGTGACGGTCCGATGAAGGGAATCGTGGTAGAAGCAGATGCACATGGTAACATTAAGGGCTATCCTTATGTACCAGTAGTGGACATGCCTCTTAATGCACAAGGAAAATTAGATGTGTGCAATGCCATCGGTATGGGTGACTTAACAGTTATTAAAGATATGGGCATGAAGGAACCTTATGTAGGGCAAGTGCCACTATTATCAGGTGAGATCGCAGAAGACTTCGCACTTTACTTTGCAGAATCAGAGCAGGTGAATTCAGTAGTAGCACTTGGTGTTCTTGTAGACCGTGACTACTCTGTAAGACAAGCAGGCGGTTTTATCATTCAGGTACTTCCATTTACACCAGATGAAGCGATTACAGAACTAGAAGAGAGACTTAAAAACTTTACATCGGTTACACAATGCTTAGAGCAAGGAAAAACAGTAGAAGAGATTATCAAGATGTTACTCGGTGATGATGTAGAGATGATGGAAGAGACACCAGTACAGTTTAAGTGTGATTGTTCACGTCCACGTATGGAGAGAGGTCTTATTAGCCTTGGTAAAAAAGAACTTTCAGAAATCGTAGAAGATGATCAAGACGATGTAGAACTTGTATGTCACTACTGCAATACAAAATATAAATTTGACAAACCTGAAATTAAAGATATCTTAGCATCTCTTTAATGAGGCGTGTAAAGGACTATCTCACTATGTGGATAGTCCTTTTATTATACAAAAAATAAGGGAGGTATACTTTAGTTTTAAGGATGAGACGACTACGGACAATGCAAGAAGTATAAGCACTCTTCATATATTAAAATAGAGAATATGGAGGGCGAAGAGATGACATCATTTAACTTATCAACCCAACATTATCCGGAAAAAATAGAAGAGAAAATCAACAAGCTTGTGGCCATTCAGGCATTAGATAAAAAGAAGTGTACGCTAGAGAAAAATGGCGATATAACCACGTATAAGTTTAGTTATACGAAAAAAGACCGCGAAGAGATTTTGCAGCAAGTAGCGAATATAGCAAGTGATATGGTACAAGAGCAAGTGATTCGTACCTTTGGAAAGAAGTATTTAGGGCTCCAAATGGATCTGACGAAGAAAGACCGAGAGTTTCTGCAGGAACTTTTTATAGCAAACCATTATATGACCAAGGAAGAAGGCGTATCGTATATTTCCTACTATGTCATTTATGTGCCAATCTTACATGAATTGGAGAAATACGGGCAGTTGCACATAGAAGGATGGATTCAGTTTAGAACTGCTAAGTATACGACCATTTTAAAGGATTTAATGGACCATACCATTGAGGAATATAGAACCGAAAAAGAATACTTGGAGTGTATTAGTCTGATTATACAATCTAGAAGTCATTATAAATCTAGTGAAAAAACTTTACATCTCATTCCTAAGAAACAAGGAGAGATGGGACTATTGAATACAGACAAGAAGGATGTAACGAAAGAGTATATCACACGCTATTGTGATGAAATGCTAGAAGACGGTGATTTACGTATGGAAGATTTACTGATGAATATATTCATTACAGTAGCGCCGAAAAATCTAATCATTCATCAAAAGGAAAAATATACAAATAAGCAATTTATAAGTACATTAGAACTTATTTTTGAAGGGCATATGAGTTATTGTACAGGGTGTGAATATTGCAAAGAGACAAAATAAATGCGATAAACGCTAAATAAGGGCACTTTACTAAAAATAGACATTTAGTAAAGTGCCCTTATTTGAATGCGATAGATAGAAGTTAATAGTATTAAGAAAGCTTGCAACAACTATCACGCTTAATTAAAAATGTAGGTAAAAGAACTTTTTTGCAAATAGAACGCTTATTTTCAAGTTTTTCTAAAAGGGTATCTACTGCGGTTGTTCCCATAAGTTCAGTATACACTTTGATTGTTGTAAGGCTAGGAACCAAATATCTAGCTGTTTGGATATCATCAAAGCCAATGATGCACATATCTTCAGGAATACGTAAGCCTTTCTCAGAGAGAGCTTTGTAAGCACCTATCGCCATAGGGTCACTTGCAATAAATGCAGCTGTTGGAAGATCTTTTTGGTCTAATAATTGATGCATCAGGTGATAGGCAGAATTAGGTGTACATAAATCTTTTAGAATCCACTTTTCTTCTAGTAAGCCTAAGGCACTCATGAAGTTTTTGAAAGTCATTTCTCTAGGGTCACTATAAATTTCTGACCCGTTATCCACATATTCAGAGCCACCTATATAAGCTATTTTGTGATGGCCAAGTTCATAGAGATAAGATAAGGCTTCTTTGATACCACTTTCAAAGTCCACTAATACACTGTCATAGCATTGTGGATTTGGGGAAGAGTCAACAAATAAAGTAGGCTTGTCCAATACGTGGATTTTACTAAGTTCATTTGTTCCGAATTTACCAATAGCAATAACACCGTGGATGTCAGAGAGTGCAGTTGGTAGCTCGTTTAATTGGATGAAGCGGAACTGAATATGATGTTTTTGACATTGTTTTTCTACACCAATACGAATCGATAGGTAGTAAGGGTCGCTGAGTTGTTCTTCTTCTGTATACCAATGAATGATGCCGAAAGTATAAGTTGTTTTTTTGGACTTGCGAGATTTAGTGGGGGTATAGTCGAGTGCTTCTGCAACTTCGAAAATACGCTTGCGTGTATCATCGGATACATTAAGTGTTGTATCGAGATTGAGAACTCTAGATACAGTAGCGATAGATACACCTGCTTGATTTGCTATATCTTTTATAGTAGCCATGAGACCACTCCTTTTATCTAATTATAAGTACTTCTCTTTTTATTATTATAAAGCTAATGGAGTAAAATACAATACATTTAGTAAAAGAAAGTAAAAAAATAAAATAATTTTAGTAAAATATATTGCATTTTTTTAGTAAAAAGATATACTTAAATTAAGTAAAAAATAACTAAAATAATATTAATGATAAATAATAGGAAGGAGCTACGATATGAAAAAGAAACCAGTACTTGTAATTATGGCAGCAGGAATGGGGAGTCGTTACGGAGGACTAAAGCAAATTGATGCAATAGGTTCTTATGGTGAAGTTATTATGGATTTTTCTATTTATGATGCACTTAAGGCAGGGTTTGAAAAAATTGTTGTGATTATCAAGAAGCAAGATGAAGAAGCTTTCAAGGAGTGTGTAGGTAATCGTATTGAAAAGGTAGTAGAGACAGTCTATGCATACCAAGATATTAATAATGTACCAGTAGGTTGTACATTACCAGAAGGTAGAGAGAAGCCATGGGGAACAGGCCAAGCAATCTTAGCGTGTAAAGATGTTGTGGATGAGAACTTTGCAGTTATCAATGCAGATGACTATTATGGACCAGAAGCATTCCAAAAAATGTATAGCTTATTAGAAACATTAGAGGATGACACAAAGCATCGCTATGGTATGGTAGGGTATACACTTAAAAATACATTAACAGAGCATGGCCATGTGGCACGTGGTGTATGTGAAGCGGAAAATGGTATCTTAAAGACAATTTGTGAGCGTACACACATTGGCTACCATGAAGGGCAAGCACAATTCTTAGAAGGTGATGTATGGACACCAGTAAGTGAAGAAAGCATTGTATCTATGAATCTTTGGGGATTCACACCAAGTATCTTTGCAGCTTTAGAAAAGGATTACAACGTATTCTTCCAAAATGCAGTGCCTAAAAATCCTTTAAAATCAGAGTTCTTCTTGCCAAGTGTTGTAGATACACTTATTCAAGCAGAAGAAGCATCAGTAGAAGTACTTCATTCAAAAGACCGTTGGTATGGTGTTACATACAAAGAAGATAAGCCAGTAGTTGTTGCAGCAATCCAGGCATTACAAGAACAAGGTGTTTATCCAAAACAGTTATGGGAGGGGAAATAGATGAAAGCAGTTGTTACAGAGAGTGGATTCAGAAATGTCTTTGAACAGTTTTGTATAGAGGGGACATTAAAAGCGTTTGAGTCAACAGGCAATGGGCATATAAATGATACATTTTTAGCTTATACAGAAGCAGGAGAAAAATACATCGTTCAAAGAATCAATCATCAAATCTTCAAAAATCCTGTAAAGCTTATGGATAACATCAGCCGTGTTTGTGAGCATGTAAGGGAAAAAGTAGTAGCAGCAGGTGGCGATGCCAACAGAGAGGTACTTACAGTTATCAAGACCAAAGGCCAGAAGGCATATGTACTTGATGAAGAAGGCTACTATTGGAGGGCATATATCTTTATTGAAGATACAGTGTCTTATGATGTTGTACCAAGCAATGAAGTGTTCTACAATTGTGCAAAGGCATTTGGTGTATTCCAAAAATATTTAAGTGATTTTGATGCCAGTACACTAGATGAAACCATTCCTAATTTCCACCATACACCAAAAAGATACGAAAATTTCATCAAAGCAGTAGAAAAAGATGCAGTAAACCGTGTACAATGTGTAGAAGAAGAAATAGCCTTTATCAAAGACCGTCAGAAAGACACAGAAGCACTCATCAAGCTCTATGAAGCAGGCAAAATTCCATTACGTGTTACACATAATGATACAAAAATCAATAATATTATGGTAGACAATACAACACAAGAAGGTGTATGTGTCATTGATCTAGATACAGTTATGCCAGGGTTTAGTGCCTATGATTTTGGAGATTGTATTCGTACTGGTGCCAACTCAGGGGAAGAAGATGAGATTGATTTAACAAAAATCAACTTTATGACAGAACGTTTCAAAGTATTTGCTGAAGGTTTCTTAAGTGTTGTAGGAGACGACTTTGGTAAAGAAGAGATTGAATCTTTACTTATTGGTTCAAAAGTGATTATCCTGGAGTGTGGTATGCGCTTCATGACAGATTACCTAGAAGGCGATACTTACTTTAAGATTCATAGAGAACACCACAATTTAGACCGTGCAAGAACACAGTTTAAACTTGTAAAAGATATGGAAGAGCAGTGGGAAACATTAGAAGCTATTATCAAACAATTTATAAAGGAGTGATCACATGGCAATATTAGTAACAGGTGGTATGGGATACATCGGTAGCCATACAACAATTAAACTTATAGAAGCAGGATACGAGGTTATCATCCTTGATAACCTTTGTAATTCAAAAGTAGAAGTATTAGACCGTATTGAAGAATTAGCAGGTAAGCGCCCACTTTTCTACAAAGTAGACTTACTTGATAGAGAAGGTACAGAAGAAGTCTTCAAGAACAATCAAATTGATGCAGTTATTCACTTTGCAGGCTTAAAAGCAGTAGGTGAGTCTGTAGAGATGCCAATTGAGTACTACCACAATAATCTTACAGGTACACTTATCCTTTGTGATGTTATGAGAAAATATAACTGTAAACGTATTGTATTCTCTTCTTCGGCAACGGTATATGGTATGAACAATCAAGTACCATTTGTAGAGACAATGCCACTTAGTACGACAAATCCATATGGCAGTACAAAGTTGATGATTGAAAATATTCTACAAGACTTACATGTAGCAGATAAGTCATGGCGTATTGTATTACTCAGATACTTTAACCCAATCGGAGCGCATGAGTCAGGATTAATAGGCGAAGATCCAAACGGTATCCCAAACAACTTATTACCATACGTAGCACAAGTTGCAGTTGGTAAACTAGAGAAGCTTAGTGTATTTGGAGATGACTATGATACAGTAGATGGTACAGGTGTGAGAGACTATATCCATGTATGTGACTTAGCACAAGGCCACTTAGATGCGATTCAGTATACAATGAACAACGAAGGTATAGAGGCAATCAACTTAGGAACAGGTAATGGTTCAAGTGTACTTCAAGTTGTCAAAGCTTTCGAAAAAGCATCAGGACGTGAAGTGAAATATCAAATTTCACCAAGACGTGCAGGTGATATCGATACATGTTATGCAAATGCTGAAAAAGCAAAGAGACTCCTTGGCTGGGAAGCAAAGAAAACATTAGATGAAATGTGTGAAGATACATGGCGTTTTGCATCTAAACATTACTTAAACAAATAAATGAACGACGAGAAAGTCCCCACTGTGTCAACTGAGTGGGGACTTTCTTTGGGTTACCTTACAAATCAAGTTCGTTCTTGCGATACTCAGAAGGATACACACCAGTAACTTTTTTGAATACCCTTGAGAAGTAGAGGGGGTCTGAATAGCCTACAATAGATGCGATATCTTTTGCAAGAAGGTTTATATCTTGAGTAAGTAGTTCCTTCGCTTTATCAATACGAAGCATAAGAATATATTCTGAAGGCGATATGCCTTTATGTGTTTTGAAAAGCTTACTGATGTAACTAGGTACCAAGCCAAAGTGTTCGGATAAAGTTTGGTTGGTAATAGGTTCTGTAATATGAGCAGTAATAAAATGATCTATTTGATCCATAAGATAGGCCTTGTCTTGTACGGCATGAGCAATTTGGGGAGATTGATTCTCTATAAGTGTTCGGATAAATATATCGAATAATTCTTTGTAATTCGAGTATTGTAAGATGAATTCATATATCTTGGATTTGATCTCGTAGAGACTGATGTCTATAAAATGAGATTTCTTACAGAGTAGTGCAATATGATTCAAAAGAACATCTACAGTTGATTGAGAAAGGTTTAATGTTTCTAACTCTTTATAGAGGGTTTGTAATTCTTGTTTAAAAAGAGAGAAATTTTTCTTTTCTAAAGCATGGATCAACTTGTGTTCGATAGAAGATGGTAAAAAATAGTCCTTGTAGGTGATCTTTTTAGAGAGGGATACAAGGCTAGATTGACCAAACACAATGATACGGGATAATTTCATAGTAAAAGCGATGTAGTTTTCATAGAGTGCACGACTATCCTCAAAAGGTTCACTCGTAGTTAGTGTAATAGGGAGTGAGTATGTGCACAGGTGGCTATAGAGTTGTTCTGCTAAAAGTTGAATTCTAGCAGAAGAGAGCTGGGTAAAAATAATAAGTTTTTCAGTGCTATAAATACTATTAATAATACAATAGTCAGAAGAAGAAAGGCCAAGTTTATCCAAAAGAGATTCAATAGAGATGTCATCCCAGTAGGTGCAATGGTTGAGATGAGGAGGAACGCCTTTTATAGGAAATGGACCGGCACATATAGACATAAAGTGTATAGGTGGTACAAGTATTAAAGGTGTAGCTGTATCGCCAAAGTAATCTCCCTGAAAAATTTGAGTAAGCTTTTTTGTATGAATCTTTTTTGATAATTTTTGCAAAAGAGCTTGAGTGGAAGAAAGGTCAAGTGGCTTTAATAAATAGTCATAGGCACCTAGTTTGACAGCTTTTTGGGCATAATGAAAATCTTGGTAGCCACTCAAAATAATTGTATAAATACTAGGATAGTGGATACTTATATATTCTAGCAACTCTAAGCCGTTAATAAGTGGCATGTTGATGTCTGTAAAGACGACATCAACGGTGTGTTCTTTGAGATAGTCAAGGGCTTCTTGGCCGTTGGAAGCACAATGTACAATATCACAATGCTCATAAGATTTGGTGATTTTTGAGCATATACCTCTTAAAATAGGTGGTTCATCTTCTACTACAAGTATTCTAATCATTGTCTATTTTTCCTCCTAAAGTAATGATAGCTCCTCCTGAAGCCTGATTAGCTAATCGAAATATAAGGTTTTCTTTGTAGAGAATATGTAGACGTAAATAGATGTTATTAAGACTTAATCCACCTATCTCTAGCTTGAGACATTCGTCGGGGTGATGTTCCAAGTCGACTTGTGCTACATACTGATTGAATTTTTTTAGGAATGAGTCTGTAAAGCCTATACCATTATCAATAATATCTACAAACCAAAAGTCATCTTTTGTATAGCAATTGATCTTTATATGCCATGGAGCGGCTTTTTTGTTGAAACCATGGTGAAAACAATTTTCTGCCAAGGGCTGAATAATGAGTTTTGGGATAGCAACATGCCTAGCTGTATCCGATAGGTGAATAGTGAAAGCGAATTTATCTTCATAGCGTTCTTGCATAAGTTCTAGGTAAGAAGAGGCATAGCCTAGTTCAGCTTCCAATGAGGTGTGTATATCTGTATAAGAAGAAGAATACCTCAACATACCAGAGAGTTTATTGCACATGTTTTCAATTTTAGGAACATTATTTTCTTCAGCTAAAACACTCATAACGGACAAGACATTATGTATAAAGTGTGGATTAATTTGGGCTTGCAAAGCGAGCAAGTGGGAATGTAGTGCGCTAGTCTCGGCCAAAATAGTATGCTGTATTGAAATGTTAAGATGATTAAACATACGTGTGAAAGCCTGGTTAAGTTGGGTAAACTCATCTCCAATATCTTCATCAACCAGATTCAGAGAAAGATTATCTAGATTAATGGTTTCTACAGAAGTCTTAAGTTTGTTAAGTGGTCTGGTGAAATAAGCGATTAGAATCATTTGAGAGATGCCACATATAAGCAAAATAACCACGAAAATAAAAATAAGCATTTCTTGGAGTTTTTTATAACTCGATAGAAGTAAATCCTTGTCTTGCATAAGGATAACGTGATAAGGAGCACTTTTTAATGGCTCAGTAACAACTAGATGCTTTTGGTTATTGAAATCAGATGGTCTTAAATAATAAGAAGGTGTTGCAAAAGGATAAATAACTTGTCCAGTACCATCTGCTATAGCGAAGTTTGTATTCGTATCTAGGGAGGTGAACAAATCATTTAATGCACTGTATTCTAATTGGACTTCGACATAGCCAACAACGTTACTTCCAACAATTGTATAGTTTTTAATAGGGCGTATAAGTGAGAAAATAATCACTTTTTCACCATACAGAGGTGTTGAACTAAACGGATCATAATGGGGAGGGATGAATAAATAACGGTTACTATTAGTTTCAAAATAATCAACTGTGGCATCAAATCTCTCGGATGTAAAGAAGTTAGAAGTAGCACTTGAATCAGTAAGCTTATAACCTGCATCTACAAAGTTACCATGCTGATCGTAGAGACAAATACGTGTTGCGATATTATTTTTAAAGGTATATGAGTTCAAAAAGTCCCGCATTTCAGATCTTAAAAAATGATCCTCACTGAAGTAATTAAGTTCTTTGGTAGGAGGAATATTGGTGAAATGATTGGTTATGTAGGGGGTAGAGGCAATCTGAAGCGAGATTTTATCCATGTTATCAATAAGGGTATCGGTCTGTTCACCTAGTTTTGTTGTAAGTGTTGTGAGTGTTTGGGTGAATTGTTGTTCTTCTTTTTCTTTAAGAAAATAATAGAAATAAGAAGACGTAGCGAAGATTGATATGACTATAATGAAGAGGTTTGCTAAGCATAATTTTGTTGAAAAATTTCTAATAAGCTTCATTTGGATAACTCCTTTTGTTGAAAATGATTAAGTATTGGAGAGGTAAATGATATTATATATTAAAATTTTATAAAAATCCATATATTATTTTACAAAAGTCCATTCTGTTTTGGGCTAAAAAAAGAGATAATAAGCTTACGATAAACCAAAGGGGGAATTACAATGAAAAAGAAAATGACAAAAGCACTTATGCTGTTAGCGAGCGTAGGCGTATTGGCATCTAGCATGGTAGGGTGTTCACAAGGTGCAGCAGGTGGCGATACAGCGACACCTGGTACAGAGACAGATAGCAAGAAGCCGGTTAAGCTTACAGCCATGATTACACAATCACGTAACTATGAAGGCTTACAAAAAATGATTCAGAAGTTAAAAGATGAAGAAAACATTATCATCGATGCACAAGTAGTACCAGATGATCAGTACATTACATTAATGAAAATGAAGGTAAACTCAGGGGAGAGTCCAGATATCATCGACTACAACATTCCAGCAATCTACTATGAACTTAACCCAGAACAATATTTCTTAGACCTTTCAAATGAGAGCTGGGTAGAGGATCTTGTATCGCCACAAAACATTCAGTACAACGGAAAAGTTTATGGCTACCCATTCCAATCAGTACAAGGTGTACTAGGATTTGTTTACAACAAAGATATCTTTGCTGACTTAGGAATTGAAGAGCCACAAAACTGGGATCAATTACTAGCAGCTTGTGAAAAAATTAAAAATGAAGCACCAGAGATTACACCAATTCATGTGCCAAAAGATACATGGGTACCACAAATCTACATGACAGCAAACTATGCAGCAGCACTTGGTGCAGAAAAATCAGTAGAAGTAGGTAAGAAGTTAGAAAGCAACGAACTTAAATGGACAGATGTACCGGAGTTTGAACAAGTACTTGATAAATACTTAAGCCTTTTCTCAAATGGTTATGTAAATGATGATTTCACATCAGTAAACTACGATAATACAATCGAAGCAATGGGTAGTGGTAAAGCAGCTATGGTATTCTGTGGCGACTTCTTTGCAAACTCAGTATTAGAAGCTTTCCCAGAAGCAAACCTTGGTATGTTCCATGCACCAATGATAGGAGATGGTTCAAAACTTCCTGCAACAACACAATCAATCGGATTTGTAGCATCTAAAGATACTAAGAATGAAGAAGGCGTTAAGCGTGTATTTGAATTATGGTCAACACCAGAATACGGTAACTTATACTTCGAAGGTAGACCAGGATTCCCAGCAATTGCAGCAATCGATGGGGGAGAGACACCAAGCTACTTACAAGGTCTTGATGAGAAATATATCAGCACTGGTAATACAATTGAAGAGTTCAATACATGTCTAACAGTAGGTTCAAACGTTGTAGGTAGTCATTTATGGTTATACTACATCGATGCACCAGCTAAAGGCAATATGACAGGTAAAGATATGCTTGAGAAGTTCCAAGGCGACTTCGAGAAGTATATGAAAGAAATGAAACAACCAGGATTTTAATAGATAGAAATGATGATAAGTTAGCTAGATAAGTGAAAACTTGTCTAGCTAACTTTTTTTGAAATAATTCTAACAGAGGTGAATACATGAAAAGTAAAAGAACTAAATCAATGTACCCAATGTGGCTTACTATGCCAGCAGCCGCTGTTTATACACTCTTTTTCATTGTTCCAATTATAGCTGCATTTATATTAGCATTTACAGATTGGAATATTTCAAGAATGTTTGAACCAGAATTTACAGGCATGAAAAACTTCTTCGTACTTATGCAAGATGAAGTTTTTATACGATCAATCTTTAATACCTTATTATTTGCTTTCTCAACAACCATTTTAAAAGTAGTCATTGGTTTAGGACTTGCACTTATTCTTGCACGTAAGTTTTGGGGCAATAACGTTTTTAGAACACTATTTTATATGCCATGTACGCTTAGTACAGTAGTTGTTGGTCTATTATTTACATCTATTTTAAGTAAAGAAGGTCTCTTAAATAATATTTTAGCTATCTTTGGCTTCGAGTCAGCAATAGACTGGTTAGGAAGTTATCCAACAGCGATGCTTTGGATTATACTTATGGAAGTATGGATGTGGGCAGGGTTCTGTATGTTCATCTTCATTGCGGGTCTACAAGCTATTCCAAAAGATTACTATGAATGTGCAAATATAGAAGGTGCTAGCAAGTGGAAAACTTTCACACAAGTTACATTACCTTTACTTGTACCTTCATTCACAGTTGTTATTACACTTAACATTACTGGTGGATTAAAAGTATTCGATATGGTATATATCCTTACAAATGGTGGACCAGGATTCGATACACAGGTACTTAATACCTATACATATCGTTCATTTGGTATCGGACTGCTAGGTGAAGCGAGTGCATCAGCCATTATTCTTTCAATTATTGTTGTAGTTATTACATTCATCATGAATAAAATCTTAAAAGATAGGGAGGTAGAAATGTAATGAAAATCAAAACTAAAAAACAAATATCACAAGTAATCTTATTCGTTGCAATGCTTTGTATGGCATGTATCTTCCTTATTCCTATTGTTATGATGTTCTTAGGTTCATTTAAGTCACAAGGTGAGGCACTTATGTTTGACCTTGCACTACCTAGCAAATGGCATTTCGAGAACTATGCACATGTTATTGAAACGGGAAATATACTAAGAGGTTATGCAAATAGTTTCCTTATTACGATATCAGCAGTAACACTTACATTACTCTTTGGTGTTTTTGCAGGGGTTGTTATTTCGAGAAGAACAGATAGAGCCGGTGGCGCTATGTACTATTACTTCGTATTTGGTCTTACAGCAACGATGCAAACCATTACAACATTTGCGCTTTTAAAAGTATTAAATCTCTATGGTAGTTTCCTGGGTGTTATTTTTATCTATGTTGCAATCAACCTACCGTTTACTATCATGACCATTTCAAGTTTTGTAAAAGGTATCTCTAAAGAGATTGATGAGGCAGCAATCGTAGATGGATGTACACCGATGCAAATGATCTTCAAGATTCATCTACCAATCCTTAAGCCTATTATGGTTACAAACTTAATCATTACAACCATTAGTGTGTGGAATAACTTCATGATTCCACTTTACTACCTCAATAGTTCAAAGAAGATGACAGTACCTCTTACTGTTTATAACTTCTATGGACTTTACTCAAGAAACTGGCATTATGTATTTGCAGCATTAGTACTTACGATCATACCAGTGGTTGTCCTTTACTTAGCACTTCAAAAGTATATCGTATCAGGTATGACTGCAGGTGCGGTTAAAGGTTAAAATCAAACAATAAAAAGGAGTTTATCATGGCAATGTTAAAACCAGAAAAAAGAATAGCGGCATTTGAAGAAATGGCATTTGGCATGTTTATACACTTCGGACTGTATTCACTCTTAGGGAAGGGTGAATGGATTCAATCTTTAGGAGGTATGTCCCTTGAGGAATATATGCCTCTTAAAGAGAAGTTTGTAGCAGACAAATTTGATCCTAAAGCCATTGTGAAACTCGCAAAAGCAACAGGGATGAAATATATTACACTTACCACAAGACATCATGAAGGCTTCTCATTGTATGATGCAAAGGGGCTTGATGACTACGATGTACTACATAGCCCAGCAGGAAGAGACTTGGTACGTGAGTTTGTAGATGCATGTAATGAAGAAGGGATTATACCGTTCTTTTACCATACAACCTTAGATTGGTATCGTGAGGAGTTTGAAGGTGACTTTGACGCTTACCTTGAGTACTTACGTCAGTCAGTAGAAATACTTTGTACAGAGTATGGCAAGATAGGAGGCTTTTGGTTTGATGGTAACTGGAGTAAGCCAGATTCGGATTGGAAATTGGATGAGCTCTATGGTACGATTCGTAAGCATCAACCAGATGCAATGATTATCAACAATACAGGTCTCGATGAGCAAGGTACACTAGGTCATCCCGAAATTGACAGTGTGACTTTTGAGCAAGGCATCCCACACCCGATAGACCGCACGAACATGAGTAAGTATATTACAGGAGAAATGTGCTATACACTCAATGACCATTGGGGCTGCGGAAGCTTTGACTTCAATTACAAGTCGCCAGCAGACCTTATCAAGGCACTTTGCCACTGCCGTAAAGCAGGAGCGAATCTTCTTCTTAATATTGGACCGAATGGCGATGGTTCAATAGAAGAGATGACTAATGCACTGCTTCATATTCTTGGCAGATGGATGGACACTTATGGTGAAAGTATTTATGAGGGTAGACCTTGTGAGATAGAGGGTGTAGGAGAAAACTTCTGTCTTGCCAATGCAGAAGGTAAGCACTACTTATTCATATTTGACTTACCAATCGTAGGTGACTCCAATGTAACTGTATCAAAGAAGCCTTGTCCACCGACGACCTTCACAAAGATTTTTAAAGAAGTTGCAAGTATTAGATGGATGGATAATAATGAAGAACTTTCTTTTATTCAAGATGCAAAGAGTGGTGTGCTTACAATGAACACAACAGGATTTAAGTATGGATCGAACCATGTTGTCCGTGTTGCTGAACTTATATTTAAATAGAAGAAACTTAAGTAAAAACATTTCAAAACCTAGTTGAAAAAGTTGATGAAAATAAAACCAAATGAAACATATTGACACATGGGATGAATTTGATTAAAATGTAACCATATTCAATATGAGAAAACGATGAAGAGAACAGTAGCATGTAAGCCTTTTTTCAGAGAGAAGATGCATTGGTGTGAGCATTTTTAAAAGATACATTGTGAAAACCATCTCCGAGTGATTGCGAACCAATCCGTTGACTACGTTATCGTCAGTTTAGTTAAGAGGTTTCTTTTGTGAAGCAATAAGGGTGGAACCGCGGGAATAGTACTCTCGTCCCTTTTCTAGTATCGTATCTAGAAAAGGGCGGGAGTTTTTTGATGCGTTTTTTTAGGTCGATAGAATTATAAAACCAAAATTAAAGGAGGCTAATAACATGATTCAAGTAACATTAAAAGATGGCACACAAAAGCAATACGAAGCAGGGATTACAGTATTAGATATCGCAAAAGACCTTAGTGAGGGTCTTGCAAGAAATGCCTGTGCAGGTAAAGTAAATGGGGAAATGGTGGACCTTAGAACACCAGTAACAGCTGACGCTGAACTTGAGATTTTAACATTTAGCGATAAAGAAGGCCAATGGGCATTCCGTCATACAGCAGCACATATCCTTGCACAAGCTGTAAAGAACGTATTCCCAAGCGTAAAGCTTGCAATCGGACCAGCCATTGACAATGGTTTCTACTACGACTTCGATAGCGACAAGCACTTCACAGAGGAAGACTTCGCAAAAATCGAAGCTGAAATGAAAAAAATCGTGAAAGCAAAATACCCAATTGAAAGATTCGAACTTCCAAGAGCAGAAGCGATTAAACTTATGGAAGAAGCAGGGGAGCCATACAAGGTAGAACTTATCAATGACCTTCCAGAAGGCGAGATCATTTCTTTCTACAAGCAAGGTGATTTTGTAGACTTATGTGCAGGGCCACACCTTATGAGCACAAAACCAGTAGAAGCTTTCAAACTTCTATCATGTGCAGGTGCATACTGGAAAGGTAGCGAGAAAAACAAGATGCTATACCGTATCTACGCGACAGCATTCAATAAAAAAGCTGACCTTGCAGCACACTTAGAGCAATTAGAAGAAGCGAAAAAGCGTGACCACAACAAACTTGGTCGTGAGCTTAAGCTTTTCACAACAGATGAAAACATCGGTCAAGGTCTACCACTAATCATGCCAAAAGGTGCACGTATCATCCAAACACTTCAAAGATGGGTAGAAGATACAGAAGAAGCACGTGGCTATGTACTCACAAAGACACCAAACATGGCTAAGAATGACCTTTACAAAATCTCAGGACACTGGAGCCACTACAAAGATGGTATGTTCGTAATGGGCAATGAAGAAGTAGACCAAGAAGTCATCGCACTTCGTCCAATGACATGTCCATTCCAATTCTCTATCTACAATACAGAAGGCCACAGCTACCGTGATCTTCCAGTGCGTTATGCAGAGACAGCAACACTTTGTAGAAATGAGTCTTCAGGAGAAATGCACGGTCTTATCCGTGTAAGACAATTCACACTTGCTGATGGTCATATCGTATGTACACCAGAGCAATTAGAAGATGAATTCAAAGGTTGTGTAGACCTTATCAAATACATCATGCAAACAATTGGTATCGATGGTGATATCACATACCGTTTCTCTAAGTGGGACCCAGAAAATACAGAGAAGTACATCAACAACCCAGCGGCTTGGGAAGAAACACAAGTAATCATGAAAAATATCTTAGACCACTTAGAAATCGACTACACAGAAGCAGATGGTGAAGCTGCATTCTATGGTCCAAAACTTGATATCCAGTTCAAGAACGTACATGGTAAAGAAGATACAATCATCACTGTACAAATTGACTTCGCATTAGCAGAGCGTTTCGATATGACATATGTAGATAAAGATGGCAACAAAAAACGTCCATACATTATCCACCGTTCATCTATCGGATGCTACGAAAGAACACTTGCAATGCTTATCGAAAAATACGCAGGCGCATTCCCTACATGGCTTGCACCAGTAGCTGTAAAAGTACTTCCTATCTCAGATAAGTACGCAGACTATGCAGAAGAAGTTGTTAAATCATTAAGAGACAAAGGTATCAAAGTAGAAGCAGACTACCGTACAGAAAAGATCGGATACAAAATCCGTGAAGCACGTATGGAAAGAACACCTTATATCGTTGTAGTAGGTCTTGAAGAATCAGAGAACCGTACAGTATCTGTAAGAAGCAGACAAAGAGGCGAAGAAGGTGCACAACCACTTGATGCATTCGTAGATCGTATCGTAAACGAAGTAGCAACAAGATACAACTATCACTTAGATATTACAAACGAACACGCAAAATAAATCAGTAAAGAGACAGTAGCCTAAAGGAAGTTTTTCAGAGAGAAGATGCATGGGTGTGAGCATTTTTAGACAACTTTAGGTGAATACCACCTCTTCGCATGTACTGATTCGGTGACTACGTTAGAGTCGGTACAAAGCGATTTCTTCTATATAAGAAGAAATAAGTGGGGTGGAACCGCGGGTTTTAGACACTCGTCCCTTTTCTAGACAATGAAGTCTGGGAAAGGGACGAGTGTTTTTGTTTTATACGGCAAAATGAATTTGATGAAAATAAGGAGGGAAAGAAAATGATACAAGTAAGTTTAAAAGATGGTTCTAAAAAACAGTATGCAAGTGCCATCACAGTATTAGAAATCGCAAAAGATTTAAGTGAAGGATTAGCTAGAAATGCATGTGCAGGGAAGATGAATGGAGAGATGGTGGACCTTCGTACAGTAGTAGAGAAGGATTGCGAGTTAGAGATTTTGACATTCGCAGATGCTGAAGGGAAGTGGGCGTTCCGCCATACAGCAGCACATATTTTGGCGCAAGCTGTAAGAAACCTCTATCCACGGGTGAAGCTTGCTATCGGGCCAGCTATTGAAGATGGGTTTTACTATGACTTTGATGTAGAGAAGCCTTTTGCAGAAGAAGACTTCGAAGCTATCGAAGCAGAAATGAAGAAGATTGCAAAGGCGAAATACCCTATCCAGCGATTCGTCTTACCAAAAGAAGAGGCAATTAAGTTAATGGAAGAAGCAGATGAGCCTTATAAAGTAGAGCTTATTTGTGACTTGCCAGAAGGTGAAGAGATTTCGTTCTATAAACAAGGGGATTTTGTGGACCTATGTGCAGGGCCACACCTTATGAGCACAAAGCCAGTAGAAGCAGTGAAGATTCTATCAAGTGCAGGTGCATACTGGAAAGGTAGCGAGAAGAATAAGATGCTTTGTCGTCTGTATGCCACAGCATTCCAGAAGAAAGCTGACTTACAGGCACACTTAGAAAAGTTAGAAGAAGCGAAGAAGCGTGACCACAGACGTTTAGGACGTGAGCTAGAGCTTTTTGCATTACTAGATGAAGGCCCAGGATTCCCATTCTTCTTACCAAAAGGGATGGTACTTCGTAATATTTTGATAGACTATTGGCGTGAGATACACAAAAAAGCCAGCTACCAAGAGATTTCAACACCTATTATCCTTAATAAAGACTTATGGCTTACAAGTGGCCACTGGGATCATTACCGTGAAAATATGTATACAACTGTTATTGATGAGATGGACTATGCAGTAAAACCTATGAACTGTCCAGGTGGTATGCTTGTCTATAAGACAAAGATGCGTTCTTACCGTGACTTGCCACTTCGTATGGGTGAGCTAGGGCTCGTACACCGACATGAGCTTTCAGGAGCATTACATGGTCTGATGCGTGTGAGAAACTTTACACAAGACGATGCGCATATCTTTATGCTACCTGAGCAAATCAAAGATGAAATCAAAGGTGTGGTGCGTTTGATTGATGAAGTGTACAATGCATTCGGGTTTAAATATACAGTAGAAGTGTCTACAAGACCAGAAGATAGCATCGGAGAAGATGCTGCTTGGGAAGTGGCGACACAGGCACTGATGGATGCACTGAAAGAGTTAGGCTATGCCTATAAGATTAATGAAGGTGACGGTGCTTTTTATGGGCCTAAGATAGACTTTAAGTTAGAAGACTGCCTTGGACGTACATGGCAATGTGGTACAATCCAGCTAGACTTCCAATTGCCAGAGCGTTTTGAGTTAGAATACATTGGTCAAGATGGCGAAAAGCATCGTCCAGTTATGATTCACCGCGTGGTATTTGGCAGTATTGAACGCTTTATCGGTGTGATTACAGAGCACTTTGCAGGTGCATTCCCTACATGGCTTGCACCAGTACAGGTAAAAGTACTTCCTATTTCAGAGAAGTTCCATGACTATGCAGCAAAAGTAAGACATGAGTTAGAAGAAGTGGGCCTAAGAGTAGAAACGGATGAACGTGCAGAAAAGATCGGCTATAAAATCCGTGAAGCGCGTATGTCACGTGCACCTTATATCATTGTAGTGGGTAAAGATGAAGAAGAAAAACAAGAGGTAGCAGTACGTAGTAGACAAAAAGGTGATGAAGGTGTGGTAAGTCTTGAAAGCTTCAAAGAACGCCTTGTAAGTGAAGTGAAAACAAAGTATAATTACCACTTAGAACTTACAAATACCTTTTTACAAGAAAAACACTAAAAACATCTAAAAAATGGTAAAGACAAAAGCGTTGACAAAGCTTAGTGTCTGTGATAAGATTCTATATGTTGAACAAACGATGCAAGTAGAAGCATTTCTTCTCACCTTACAACAAGCGAGTTCGTAAGGTCATACTAATTGAATTTTAAATCGTACACGATTTTTAGTATGTTATATGAGCAGAAGTGGATAGACTAGCATCTATCCACTTTATTTATTATCTAAATAAAGTGCGTCCACATCCGCGCAACATAAAGGATGTTTATAAACATAAAAGGCCAATATATAGGAGGTGCCCGTTATTAACGATTTAATGATTAACGAACAAATTCGCGACAAAGAGATCAGATTAGTTGGTTCCGATGGAGAACAATTAGGGATTTTATCAGTTAAAGAAGCCCAAAAACTTGCTAGCGAAAAAAACATGGATCTTGTAAAGATTGCTCCTCAAGCAAAACCACCAGTTTGTAAGATTATGGACTATGGTAAATACAGATTCGACGCTGCTAAGAAAGAAAAAGAAGCGCGTAAAAAGCAAAAAACAGTTAGTGTTAAAGAAATTAGGCTTTCAGCTAGTATTGAGAAGCATGACTATGAAACTAAAATGCGTAATGCAGTGAAGTTCCTTAAAGCTGGCGATAAAGTAAAAGTCTCAGTAGTATTCCGTGGTCGTGAAATGATGCATACTCAAAAAGGCTTTGTCATGCTAGAAGAAGCAATGAAACTTTTAGATGAGTTTGGTACTGCAGAAGCAAAACCTAAGTTAGAAGGTAGAAGTGTGGTTATCGTGGTAACTCCTAAGTAGTTACCTTGAGATACAAATAAATTATATATTTTAAAAAGGAGGACCTTTACCATGGCTAAGTTAAAAACAAATAGAGCAGCTGCGAAACGTTTCAAAGCGACAGGTACAGGCAAATTAAAAAGATCAAAAGCATATACAAGTCACATCTTAACAAAGAAAACAACTAAGAGAAAACGTAACTTAAGAAAACCAGGTCTTGTAGACGAAACAAACGCAAAACAAATGAAGCGTTTATTACCATACGTATAATAAGAAAGCAGTAGGAGGTTAGAGAAATGGCGAGAGTAAAAGGTGGCGTAGCTACTAAAAAAAGACGTAATAGAGTATTAAAATTAGCTAAAGGTTACAGAGGAGCTAAATCAAAGCAATTCAGAACAGCAAAACAAGCTGTAATGAAATCTTTAAGCTACTCATATGCTGGTAGAAAACAAAGAAAACGTGAATTCAGAACATTATGGATCGCTCGTATCAACGCAGCAACACGTATGAATGATATGTCATACAGCAGATTCATGAATGGTCTTAAAAACGCTAACATCAACATCAACAGAAAAATGTTAGCTGATATGGCTATCAACGATGCAGCGGCTTTCACAGCATTAGTTGAAACAGCAAAAGCAAACTTAAAATAATTTAAGTTTCTGGAATCCCTCTAGTCCGTACTAGAGGGATTTTTTATATGCCTAAGAATAAATTGACTATTCTGTAAAGTTTATAGTATAATGACGCAAATACATAGAGGCAATGAGAGGGGGTATATAAAAATGTTTGGTGAAAAAGTTATCCTAACAGAAGGTGCTATCGTAGAACGTATCAAAAGACAATATGATGTAGTGGTGGATGAATATATCGCTACAGCTAGTTTGATCTATGATGAAGTAGGAAGAGGTGAACTCGAAGGGATTTATAAGCAGTATATAGACATTGCGGTAGAGAAAGATTTGCCCATAATGATCATGACATCTACAAGGCGAGCTGACAAAGAGCGAACCATGCAGTCTAAGTATAGAGCGAAAAATGTTATAGGGGATAATGTAAACTTTCTAAAGCATATGAGACAGGGGTACCCTGCATACCAAGATAAGATTTATATAGGGGGTATCTTGGGATGCAAGGGAGATGCTTATAATGGAAAGGATGCCTTGAGTGAAGAAGAGGCGTATAAGTATCATAGCTGGCAAGCACAGGCATTCAAGGAAGCAGGAGTAGATTTTGTGTTTGCTTGTATTATGCCAGCGTTAACAGAAGCGATAGGAATGGCGAGGGCAATGGAGGAAAGTGAGTTGCCTTATATCATAAGTTTTATGATACGAAAAGACGGAAAACTGCTAGATGGTACGTTTATCCATGATGCGATTGTTGCTATTGATGAGGCGGTGGAGAGAAAGCCGGAAGGCTACGTGGTAAATTGTGTCCACCCTAAAGTTTTAAAGCAAGCATTAGAAGTCAATGAGAATCAAACAGAGATAGTGCGAGCAAGATTTATGGGAATACAGGCCAATGCGTCATCTATGAGTCCGGAAGAACTAAATCAGTCAGCGGTCGTACATGAAGAAAGTCTAGAAGAATTGGTAGATGGCATGATGGAACTCTATGACGAGTATGGCTTTAAAATACTTGGAGGATGCTGCGGGACCACAAATGAGCATATAAGAGTATTGGCAGAAAGGTTGAGAGGTGAATGAACATGAGAAGAGCAACGCTTTGTGATTTAGAGGATGTTGTTAAATTAGCATACATGCTATGGCCAGAACATGACATAGATGAATTAAGAAGTGAGATGGGCGCGATCATCTCAGATGAAAAAGCCATTATTGCGTTAGGGTTTCATAACGATGAACCAATAGGTTTTGCACAGTGTCAACTGAGATATGATTATGTGGAGGGGACTGAAAGTAGTCCGGTGGGATACTTGGAAGGAATCTATGTAGATGAAAAGCATCGTATGCAGGGAATGGCAAGACAACTACTTAAGTACTGTGAAAAATGG
>JBOFIT010000039.1:0-6041 GCA_051650305.1 Cellulosilyticaceae bacterium | reverse complement strand
ACCTGTACTTTCTCTCTACGATTACGTCGTATGACTGCATGCACACGCGCCACTAATTCTCTCACACTAAAAGGCTTCGTAATATAGTCATCTGCCCCTAATTCAAGGCCTATAATTTTATCAATCTCTTCTGCTTTTGCCGTAACCATGAGTACAGGGATATCTTGTGTGCTTTCATTACCTCGAATCTTCTTCAGTGCAGTCATCCCATCCATATCTGGTAGCATGATATCAAGTAAGATACCGTCAAAATGATTTTTTTCAAGTTGCTCAAAGGCGCTTTTTACAGTTGTAGCAGTTTTCACTTCAAAGCCGCTAGCTTCTAAATTATACTTTATAAGTTCTAAAATATGCTCTTCATCATCAATGGCTAAAATAATTGGTTTTTGCATGCTTCACTTCCTCCTGTAATTTTTTCCTGCCTCCATTATATAGCCATCTTGGCAATAAGTAAATTTTACATACTTCTTTTTTTTAACATATGGACATAATAAAGCATATACTACAAAGGTTTCACAATTCATTTTCAAGGGGGATTCATCATGGCTCAACTACTGACTAAACAAGAACTTGCAACACATCTAGCACGTTTTCGTGAGATACTAGGTAACTTTGATTATTCTTCTTTAAAAAATATTCGATTTTTTAATTTAGATTCTTTGTATACCTACATGGAAACTATAAAAGACAATCCATTTCAACTTCAATATAAAGCGCTACAAGAAGAACTTGATTACATTCAACCTTACTTACCTTTTGTTTCTAGTGAACGTGCAGCAGAATTTTTAACACTTATTACCAAGGCTAAGAGCGACCAAGAAGTGGCCGAAATCAAAAAAGATTATACCCAAAAGCTTCGTCGTGACTTTATAGACTTAGCACGTACCATGACCACAATGGCTCAATGGGACGAAGTTACCCTGTCTTGTGAAGAAATTCGTCTCCATAAAGAGGAGATGTGCCTTGCATCTTCATAAATCTATTGTTTATAATAAAAACGAGGCTTATGCCTTGTTTTTATTTGTTCAAGAAAGGATTTATTTTTATGACCTCATTAGCACATTTTTATAGCCTTAATGATTTTTTACGTGAACGTCATGGTGAGAAAGTGATGAAGCTTTCTTTAGATGGTGGTTTTACTTGCCCGAATCGTGATGGTACTGTAGGCACTGGTGGATGTATCTTCTGTAGTAGTCTGGGAAGTGGAGACTTCGCTGCTAGTCATCATCTACCTATCCATACACAACTTGAAGATAATATCAGTCTACTTTCCAAGAAGTGGCCAAACATCCAGAAATACTTTGCTTATTTTCAATCTTTCTCTAATACATACGCATCTGTTTCGACTTTACAATCAAAATTCGAAGAAGCTTTGACCTTTCCAGGTGTTGTAGGCTTAGCCATCGCTACACGTCCTGATTGTCTACCTGATGCTATTATCTCTTATTTAGAGGAATTGAATACCCGTACTCATCTTTGGGTTGAGTTAGGACTTCAGACGATTCACCCCCATACGAGCAAGTTCATTAACCGCGGTCATTCGCTTGAATGCTTTGAAGAGGCTGTCTATAAGCTTCACGAGAAGAACATCGAGGTGGTCGCACATATGATTTTAGGCCTTCCTGGTGAGACTACAGAAGATATGCTAGAGACTGCTAGGTATCTGGCGACACTCCCCCTTCAAGGTGTGAAGATTCATATGCTTCATATCGTAGATAACGCACCATTAGGTAAGCTTTATAGTCAATCGCCTTTTCCTTTACTTTCAGAAGATGACTATGTGACGCTTATCGGGCAGATTCTTCCAATTCTGCCGAAGCATTTTGTCATCCATCGACTCACAGGAGATGGTGATCGTAAGCACTTAGTAGCACCTCTATGGACCGCTCATAAAACTGGCGTATTGAATCATATCCAAAAACATCTCCGTACCCACCATATCTTTCAAGGTACCCCTTAAAACTATATATTGTATTTCTTTGTATTTTAATATACAATATATAATAAAAGTGTGAGGAGGCGACACGATGCATCATACCAATGAAGATTTTACCATTAACAAATTAATTGTGCTTTATTTACTCAGTGAAGTCAAAATGCCTCTTACTCTTTCTCAAATCACACAAATCATTCTGGAAAGAGGCTATACTGATTATTTCTCTATGCAGCAATACCTGAATCAACTCGTAGGTTCAGAGCTCATCGTTAAGTCTTCGGATAATAACGTTTCTTTATTTGAGATATCATCAAAAGGACTTCAAACATTAGAATTTTTTGTTACACGTATCCCACTTTCTATTCGTAAAGAACTAGACCAATTTATCTCTACAAATTGGCGTAAATTACGTAGTCAATTGGACGTGTCTGCTGAGTATATTCCCTATAAACAACACGAATACATCGTACACTGTAAAGTCACAGAGAATGATTCACCTCTCATCGACCTTAAGCTCAATGTTGCTTCTAAAAAGCAAGCCATTGAACTTTGTGAGAATTGGAAGAGTAATTCTGACAGCCTATACAGTGAAATTATTCAAGTATTATCAAAATAACCCCTATCAAACACATGTGTTGATAGGGGCTTCTTTATGCTCTTTAGTTTAAGAGTTCTACAAATTGCGGATGGCCTTTCACAAAATCTAAATCGTTATTAGGATCATTTTTTAGTAGATCTATAAAAACTTGACTAAACTGTTGGTGCTCTGCATCCTCTACTTCTTTCTTCTCAATATGTCTATAAAGCTTGGACTCCGATGTGTCCCATTTCTTTCGTATAGCTGGTAGCATCTTCTTAATCGTTGCTAGTGTACCTTCCACATCTTTTTGCCTTGTATAAAGCTGGAAATACGTGACGTAGGTATTGTAATCCCACAAGTCAAATAGACCATTCATCTTCTCTACTACTTCTGCAAAGTACTTGGCATCCTCATAGCGTTCTTCCTTAAGTGCAATCTCCATCATATAAGCTAAAATGGTAAAGACCTCTGTAGTGGTAGAAATAAGCTTTCTCTCAAAAAGCTCTGAAGCTTTGTCTAATTCACCTGATTCCATATAGATATTGCCCTGCTTCTCTAGCTTATCATACGTAATATTCGGAAGCTTATCGACGTAGTTCTGTGCCCCTTCATAGTCTTTTTTCTCTATTGAATGATTGATAAGCATCGCTATGGCTTGGTGCCTTACTTCACTTTCTTTACTTTCTGCCAACTTCTCAAACATCCCATTGATTTGCGCTTCATAGTGAGCCTTCTCCACAATACCAAACATCACTAGCCCACCCTTTAATACCATGGCTACCTGCATAATCAGCTTATCACACGTCGGGTATTCACGAAGCTTATCTAACGCTTTATCAAAGCCTCCCTCAAAACCTTCCGTACTCATAAGCGCAAAAAGTTCATTCAGAAACATTCCAATCTCATGCTCTGTTAAATCCTCTTGGAACGATAATAATGTATTTAAATCTATCTTCAGCAGCCTTGCAAGAGGTGGTAGAAGTGTGATATCTGGGTAGCTATTCCCTTTCTCCCATTTATTCACTGCTGGTGTAGATACCCCTAAATAGTCTGCTATTTGCTCTTGGGTTAATCCTAATTCATGTCTTTTTTCTTTAATGACTTCATTGATTTTCATGATGCTTACTCCTTATATGGTAGTTATCACAAAAGCTTTTGTTAGTATTATTCTAACAGCCACAAAGGCCATTCACAATTGATTGCTAGTTAAGTTAAAGTTAAATAAATTAACTGATGGTTAAGGGGATTTTTAGGCATAAAAAAAACGGAAGTGATTACTCACTTCCGTTTCTTATTTATAATCGGGGTGACAGGACTCGAACCTGCGGCCTCCTGAACCCAAATCAGGCGCTCTAGCCAAACTGAGCCACACCCCGATATAAGAGCGCGAGACGGGATTCGAACCCGCGACCCTCTCCTTGGCAAGGAGATGCTCTACCCCTGAGCCACTCACGCATACTTAGTATTGCCTTTCGACATATAGAATAATATCATATCCTCTGACTAGTGTCAAGCGAATCACATTATTTTTTTCATATTTTTTTACTTTTTATATCCCTATGTACTTATTCGCCACCAAAAAAATCGCCCATTTCTTTAAGGACACTTTCGATCTGTGCATCTTTATATATTTTAGGACCTTCCGGTGTCTTTAACTCTTCTTCAATCCCTTGTGATACGTCACCATCTAGGATTGATAAATCTAGACGCCCATGCTTCATATAATACTGCTTTTCTAATGTGTACATCTGACATCTCCTTACTGATTTAATCGTAAAAACTAACTGTATCATACCACTTTATAATACTTTTTTCAATATTTATAAATTTTGTATTTTTTTAAGAAAAAAGACACCTTTAAGGTGTCTTTCTAAGTTTATTGTTCTTCTACAGTTGTATAGGCTTCAATCATACCATCGAAGATTTCCCACACTTCTTCTTTCCCTTGCTTTGTCTGTGCTGAGAAAGTAACGAGAAGATCTTGAGGTCTTAAGTTTAAGCCTTTCTTAACCATTGCCGTATGCTTTTGCACTTGACTACGATTAAGCTTATCTGCTTTTGTAGCAATAACAACTACTTGATTATGGTAATGTGCAAGCCACTCGTACATCATCTTATCGTTAGCGCCGACTTCATGACGAATATCTATAAGTAGTACCACAAGTTTTAAGTTATCTCTTTTTTCAAGGTAACCTTCAATGAGTTTTCCCCATTTTTCACGCTCTGTCTTTGATACTTTCGCATAACCGTATCCTGGTAAGTCTACAAAATGCACTGTGTCATTTTGAATGTTATAGAAGTTGATTGTTTGTGTCTTTCCTGGCTGAGAACTGGTGCGGGCAAGTGCCTTTCTATTGATGAGGCAGTTGATAAGTGATGACTTACCTACATTTGATTTGCCTGCAAATGCAATCTCTAATGTATCATCTGTTGGAAATTGACTTTTGTTACCTGCTGTTATAATAAGGGATGCTTGTGTTACGTTCATTCTGTTTCCTCCTATACTTCTGCAAAGACGTGGTCAAGGACTTCATCCATTGTCTCTACATAGTTCACTTTCATCTTTTCTAAAACGTCCTCACTGATGTCATGGACGCTCTTTGTATTTTGTTTTGGTATAATGACCTCGTAAATGCCTGCGCGTTTAGCTGCTAAAATCTTCTCTTTAAGTCCTCCAATAGCTAATACGCGACCTCTAATAGTAATTTCCCCTGTCATCGCCACATCTGCACGTATAGGTTTCTTTGTAAGGGCTGATATAATGGCTGTGGCCATGGTAATCCCTGCTGATGGGCCGTCTTTTGGTACAGCACCTTCTGGGATATGAATGTGAATATCTACATTCTTATAAAAATCTGGGTCTAATGCTAATTCATGGGCTCTTGAGCGGATATAGCTCATGGCTGCCTTTGCTGACTCTTTCATCACATTGCCCATATTGCCTGTGAGTTCGAAGCTGCCCTTACCTTCCATGATATTGACTTCGATGGATAGGGTGTCGCCGCCTACAGAAGTCCATGCGAGGCCACGTACCACGCCGATTTGAGGCTCTTTATTTTTTTCTTGAATGCTGTATTTAGGTATTCCTAAATAGTCTTGCACTTTTTTAGTCGAGATACTCACACTTTTTTTATTTTCTTCCATAAGTTCTCGCGTTACTTTTCTACATAGTGTGCCAAGCTGACGTTCGAGTGTTCGTACACCTGCTTCTCTTGTGTAGTAATCAATCACATAACGTAGCGCTTCATCATTAATTTTACACATACGTTTATTCAAACCATGTTTACTAATGTTTTGTGGTAATAAATAACGTTTAGCAATCTCTAATTTCTCGATAGCAGTATAGCTCTCTACTTCTATAATCTCCATACGATCGAGAAGCGGTCTTGGTATGGTAGATAAAGTATTGGCTGTGATGACAAACATCACTTCACTTAAGTTCATAGGTACTTCTAAGTAATGATCTCTAAACGTATGATTCTGTGCACTATCAAGAATTTCTAATAATGCTGCTGCTGGGTCACC
>JBOFIT010000038.1:0-11614 GCA_051650305.1 Cellulosilyticaceae bacterium | reverse complement strand
ACTGCTAATAAGTAACCGCTGATACCACATGCTTTTTCGAAGAAGTAAATAAGCTTTCCTAAGTTGAATGCATCTAATTGTGGGATGTTTACAACCATATTTGGAACGCCGCCATCTACGTGTGCAAGTAATGTACCTTGGAATGCTTGTTTGTTAACGAAGTCCATTGTTTTACCTGCTAAGTAGTTAAGACCATCAAGATCTACTGGCTCTTCTTCTAATACAACATCAAGTTTTGAACTTTCTACATTGATAACTGTCTCAAATAAGAAACGTTGTCCTTCTTGAATGTATTGACCAAGTGAATGGAGGTCTGTAGAGAAGTTTGCTGAAGATGGATAAATACCTTTATTATCCTTACCTTCACTTTCTCCGTAAAGTTGCTTCCACCACTCACCGAAGTATTGAAGTGCTGGCTCATAGTTAACCATTATTTCAACGTTTTTACCTTTTCTAAGAAGGGCATTACGTACTGCAGCGTATTGATAGCATGGATTTTCTGCTAAAGCATTTACACCGTATTCTTCTCTACCTGCTGCTGCACCTTCCATAAGTTCTTGGATATTGATACCTGCTACAGCGATTGGAAGTAAACCTACAGCTGTAAGGACAGAGAATCTACCACCTACATCATCTGGAATGACAAATGTTTCATAACCTTCTTCTTTTGCAAGTGTTAAAAGTGCACCACGTGCAACGTCTGTTGTTGCAAAGATACGGTTTTTAGCTTCATCTTTACCGTATTTCTCTTCCATGTATTTTTTGAATACGCGGAAAGCAATAGCTGGCTCTGTTGTTGTTCCTGATTTTGAAATAACGTTAACACTTACTTCTTTACCTTCGCAAACGTCTAATAAGTTTTTGAGGTACGTACCTGAAATGTTATTTCCTACAAAATATACTTCAGGTGTTTTTCTTTGTTCTTTAGCTAAGCTATTGTAAAAAGTATGTGAAAGTGCCTCGATACAAGCTCTTGCACCTAAGTAAGAACCACCGATACCGATAACAATTAGTACATCTGAATCTTTTTGAATTTTAGTAGCCGCTTGTTGGATACGTGCGAACTCTTCTTTATCGTAATCTACTGGAAGATCAATCCATCCTAAGAAATCACTACCTGCTCCTGTTTTATGATGAAGCATATCATGTGCTAATTCTACTTGTTTTCCGAAGCATTCTACTTCATGTTGTAAAACACCTGTTTTTGAATAATCAAATGTAATTTTACTCATTTTCTGTCCTCCAAATCATTCATTTCAAAATAAGTTTTATTTTTCACACAAGCACTATTATAGCATTATACGTGAAAGATTACTAAAGTTTTATCAATCTTTTAGTATTATGCTTCTTTGTCTAGTGCCCTTAAAAAAATTTTAATATCTTCTTCTGCTAAGTGCAGTTCTTCCTGTTCGCTCTCTAGCTGTTCACTTTCTGCCGATTCCGCATTAAATGCTACGCGATCCATCCTATCTAGGATCTCTCTCAGTTCATTTTGTTTATGCCTTTTTTCTCTTTGTCTAGGATATGTGTCTAAAATGTACTGCTGAATTTCCTCTATAAGTGCTGTCTTTTGATCCGTAAGATTATTTACAACCCCTGCTAAAGTCACAAGCATACATAGAAGCGTACTCCCTACAATATAAATAAAATCACTTATAGATTCACCTGGCTTTTTGCTTGTCATCTCTAATATAATCTGACCAATAAGTACGATCCATATAAGGTACTTGCCCTGCATTGCAATTCTAGCCACTACTTGATACTTAAACACACCGATTTTTTCTGTCATCAATTTTTGATTAATAAGATTTGCCATGTCCTCTAATGACTCGTCCTCTTCATCTTTTTCTGCAATACCTCTGACCTGCTCTATAATGCTATCTATAAATGCAATGTCACTATATGGTTTGTAAGCTTTCGGATCCCCATAAATATAGGTACTTTTCTTTATCTTAGAAAAATGATTTTGTAACATAGTCATCGTTAATCCTACACTTAATGCTACCAAGATATTGACTCCAAACAACATCCCTATCACTCTATATCCCTCCTATTTGCCTAGCCTGTCCTTATTATACCATTTTTTTACTTTTTTTCAATAAAGTATGCTAATTTTTATTTTAAATTAAAAAACTATGCCAAAAGCATAGTTTTTCACAGATTTATTTCTATCATTTTATTAACGATTTTACTTATATTTCTAGTAATCAAATGCACGAATTCTTCAAAATTCATATCCGTCGCTTTGCCCGCTGTATCTGAAATTGTGCGTAATTCTACAAATGGTACATTATTTAAAAAGCATGTATGTGCCACTGCTGCTGCTTCTATCTCAGCAAAATACGTCACAAAAGTGCTATCACATTCTCCAGGCACCTTAATACAGCCTTCAAAAGAATCTTCACTTTCAATACTTCCGATGACAATTTGTTGTGTATCCAGCACTTCTCTTGCTACCTGCTGTGCTGTCTGTAAAAGCATTTGATTGCCTTCTGTAAACTGCTCTTTATTTTCATAAACTTTCACATCAGTAGCAATAACCATATCACCTATACTTAATGATGGATGTAAGCCACCTGCAAGCCCTGTCTGAATAATGACTTCCACTTCAAATAAATCTATCAGAATCTGTGTACATAAAGCTGCACTCACTGTTCCAAGTTCAGTTTTTACAAGGATCACATCTATCTCATCTACGTGACCTCTTAAAAATGTCATACCTGCTTTTTCTATTGTTTGCTGTACGATTACTTTTCTTTTAAAGGAGATAATCTCCTCTTCCATCGCACCTATAATACCTATTTTTTTCATTTGTGTCCTCCTTCCGTCGACTTATCCCATATTATAACACATGCATTCTATTCCTATAGCTAAAATGTCAAAATATCTTCGGCTTTTTGTTTTAAGATTTGTGTCAGTGTTTCCATCACGTAATCGAGATTTGTTTCCCAGTATTTATTAATAAAGTTCATCTGATCGATTGCCACGTCCACCACCACATTCACCCATTTAATTACTTGCTGTGGTTGTAAAGCTGCTTGATTATAAGCAATGCGAATATCCCCCGTATTGAAATCCGTCTGTATATCGCCTATGCCCGGTAATATCTTTAGTAACTGTACAATATTCGTTTCAAAAGACTTGTACTTATCTTCTAGTTTTGGCAAACTTCCTATACGTATGGCTAGTTGCCCTGGATTGTTACTAATGAGCTGCATCTTAAGATAATTTTTAATCAACTGCTTTTTAAGACTCATAGGTGGCCCCCTTTTCTTCACATAAACGAAAACACTATTCTCTTTTACATATATGCCCTCTCTTAATCCTTCATTCCCTATTTACACAAAAAGGATGCCCTTGATAAGAGCATCCTTCTTACATTTTATTCTGAGAAACTCCCAAATTTTCTAAAACGATTGTAGCGGTCTTCTACCAATGTAGGTATCTCTACCTCTACTAGTTCATCCAGTGTTTCTACGATATATTGCTTTAATAGACTTGCCGCCTGCTCTGGATCACAGTGTGCCCCACCTTCTGGCTCTTCTATAATATGGTCAATAATTTCATTTCTAAGCAAATCTTCTGCTGTAATCTGCATCATACTCGCTGCTTTTTCAGCAAGACTGCTGTCCTTCCATAGAATGCTCGCAAACCCTTCTGGAGATAAGATTGAATACGTGGTGTTTTCTTGCATAAACACGCGATCTGCTACGCCTAGTGCAAGTGCACCACCACTTCCACCTTCACCGATGACACCTGCAATAATAGGCGTCTTAAGTCTAGCCATTTCCATTAAATTACGCGCGATAGCTTCGCCTTGGCCTCTTTCCTCAGCACCAATGCCACAGTATGCCCCCGGTGTATCGATAAGGCACACGATTGGTCTACCGAACTTCTCTGCTTGTTTCATCAGACGTAATGCTTTTCTGTAGCCTTCTGGATGGGGCATCCCAAAGTTACATGCGATATTTTCTTTCGCATTTTTTCCTTTGTTTTGTGCAATGATTGTTACTGTATAAGGACCAATCTTACCAATGCCACCTATAATCGCTTGGTCATCACTATAACTTCTATCACCATGTAGTTCAATAAAATCCTCTACGAGTGACTCGATATAATGTTTACTTCTTGGTCTTTCCATCATCCTTGCAATCTGTACACGTTCCCATGCGGATAAACTCATCATTTCCCCTCCTTTACGTGAAGCTTAAGTAGGGTTGTAAGTGTATCTCTCATATCTTTTCTTTCGACAATGCCATCAATCATGCCGTGCTCCAGTAAGAACTCTGCTTTTTGGAACCCTTCAGGAAGCTTTTGTCTGATGGTTTGTTCAATGACACGTGGGCCTGCAAAGCCTACTAATGCACCTGGTTCTGCTAAAATAATATCCCCAAGCATTGCAAAGCTAGCTGTTACACCGCCTGTTGTTGGATGAGTAAGCACACTGATGTAAAGTAAACCTTTGTCATCATGTCTTGCTAGTGCACTACTTGTTTTGGCCATTTGCATCAGTGAAAAAATACCTTCTTGCATACGTGCACCACCTGATGCTGAAAAAAGAATGATTGGTAACGCTTCTTTCGTTGCATATTCAATAGCTCTTGTAATCTTTTCTCCCACTACTGAGCCCATACTTCCCATGATAAATCTTGGGTCCATCACACCAACAACAGCCTGTACTCCACCTATAGTTGCTACACCTGTAACAACTGCTTCATTCTGGTTTGTCTTTTTGATATAACCTTCTAATTTCTCATCATATCCCTCAAATTCCAAAGGATTGCAACTCACCATATGTTTGTCTAGTTCTTTAAAAGTATTGGTATCCACAAGTTTTGTAATGCGTGTACTTGGAGAAAGTGGCAAATGCCCATTACAATAAGTACATACGCCAACATTTGCGACTAAATCAATCACATAGATATTCTTTTTGCAATGTGGGCACTTTGTATACATACCTTTTGGTATCTCTGGCTTTGTTGTCTGTACCGGTGCTGCTGCTTTTACGTATTTTTTTTGTCTGCCAATGAGTCCACTTAGCATATGCCTACTCCTCTCTTGACACTAAAATGTGATCTAAATTCTTTTCAATATATGATGTATCAAAACATCCTTTTTCAAATGCTTCTGTGTGAATTAAATCATATTGGAATTCGATATTGGTATCTATGCCTTCTACTACGAACTCTGCAAGGGCACGTCTCATAATCTCCACTGCTTCTTCTCTGGTTTCCCCATAAGTTATAACCTTTGCAAGCATTGAATCATATGTTGGTGGTACCATATAGCCACCGTAAACGCTTGTATCTACACGTACACCACGTCCACCTGGTATATGCAATTCTTGAATGCGTCCTGCACATGGTCTGAACCCTAATTTAGGATTCTCTGCATTAATACGACATTCAATAGCATGGCCTTTTAATCTAATGTCACCTGCATTAAAGCTTAGCTTCATGCCTGATGCTACCTTTAATTGTTCTTTGATAAGGTCTAGACCTGTAACCATTTCTGTAATAGGATGCTCTACTTGAATACGAGTGTTCATCTCAATAAAATAGTAATTCTTGTTTTTATCAACGATAAACTCGATGGTTCCTGCATTTTCATAGCGTACTGCTTCTGCTGCACGTATGGCTACGTCGCCCATCTCTTCTCTAAGCTCCGATGTTATAAATGGAGATGGCGCTTCTTCTATTACTTTTTGGTGACGTCTTTGAAGAGAACAATCACGCTCTCCTAAATGTACGATATTTCCATAGCTATCTCCGAGTATTTGAAACTCTATATGACGTGGCTCTTGAATGTATTTTTCCATATACATGGTTCCATCGCCAAAAGCTGTCTTTGCTTCTGAGCTTGCTGTATTATAGGCTTTTTCAAGTTCATCTTCTTTCCATACAATACGCATACCTCGTCCGCCACCACCTGCAGATGCCTTCAGCATGACTGGGTAACCAATCTCACGTGCAAGCTCCTTAGCAAAAGGAATACTATCAATGATCCCATCTGAACCGGGTACCACAGGTACACCTGCTTCAATCATCATTTCACGTGCTCTTGCTTTATCCCCCATGAGTTCAATCATCTCTGGTGTTGGGCCTATAAATTTAATATTACAAGCTTCGCAAATACGTGCAAACTTAGCATTTTCTGATAAGAATCCAAATCCTGGATGAATACCATCCGCACCTGTGAGCACTGCTGCTGTAATAATATTTTCGATATTTAGGTAGCTATCCTTTGGCAAAGGCTTTCCTACACATACTGCCTCATCTGCAAGTTTCACATGTAGTGCATCTTTATCAGCTGTGGAATAAATAGCAACGGTTTGAATGCCCATCTCCATGCACGCACGGATAATACGAACTGCTATTTCTCCTCTATTCGCAATAAGTACTTTTGTTAACACACCTTCACCTCCTATTAGCCTATAGCAAATGTTAGCTCTGCTTTAGCTGCTACTTTACCATCTACTGTGGCAATAGCTTCTCCAATACCTATAGGTCCTCTTTGTTTAATGATACGACACTCTAACTTAAGCACATCTCCTGGTACAACTTTTTGTCTAAACTTTGCTTCTTTAATTCCTCCAAAGTAAGCAACCTTACCTTTCATCTCTTCTTGTGAAAGAAGAGCGATAGCCCCTACTTGTGCTAAAGCTTCAATGATAAGCACGCCTGGCATAACTGGTAGCCCTGGAAAATGTCCTTGGAAATGTGGCTCATTCATCGTTACATTTTTATAACCAGTAGCCCCCATCTTATCTTCATGTATTTCAGCTTTGTCCACTAGTAAAAAAGGATATCTATGTGGAATAATGTCCATAATTTCTTGTGTTGTTAACATACGCTTCCTCCTACTTAATGACAAATAGTGGTTGATCGAATTCTACCATTTGTTCGTTTTCTGCTAAGATTGCTATGATTTCACCATCTACTTCTGCTTCTACTTCATTCATAAGCTTCATCGCTTCAATGATACAAATCACATCACCTTTTTTTACTCTTTGGCCTACTTGAACGAAAGGCTCACTATCAGGAGAGCTTGATGCGTAGAAAGTACCTACCATTGGTGATTTCACTTGTGTGCCTGCAGGCTTGCCATCGCCAGTGACGATATTTACCTCTGCAGTCGCTACAGGTGCGATTTGTGTTGGCATCATTTGTTGTATAGGTGTTGTACATACAACCTCTTTTTCTTTTTCTAGCTCTATTTGAAAATCTTCATAGTTTAATTTAAGACGTGTAATATCAGAGTTGTTAAATTCTTGAATAAGTGTTTTGATTGTATCAATACTCATTAAACTTCTCCTTTCCACTTTCTAAATAAAATACTTCCGTTATGCCCACCAAAACCTAATGAGTTGCTCATTGCATACTCAATGTCTTCATGACGTCCTGTATTTGGCACATAATCAAGATCACATTCTTCATCTGGTACTTGGTAACCAATTGTTGCTGGGATAAAGCCTTCTTCTAATGCTTTAGCAATGACAATCCCTTCAACGGCTCCAGCAGCTCCTAGTAAGTGTCCTGTCATAGACTTTGTAGAACTGATGGCAACCTTTGTATCATCACCAAATACTTTCTTAATCGCAATGGTTTCAAACTTATCGTTGTACTCAGTACTTGTACCATGGGCATTGATATAGCCTACTTGCCCTGCTGTGATACCCGCTTCATCTATTGCCTCTTGCATAGCACGTGCTGCGCCATCACCATCTGGAGATGGTGATGTGATATGGTATGCATCGCCTGTCGCACCATAGCCTACAACTTCTGCTATAATATGTGCACCTCTTTTTGTGGCATGTTCAAGTGTCTCCATAATAAGGATCCCTGCGCCTTCACCCATTACAAAACCATTACGTTCTTTGTCAAATGGGATTGATGCACGTGTAGGATCAGAAGATTTACTTAACGCTGTAAGTGCTTGGAATCCTGCAATACCAAGAGGCGTTACTGTGGCTTCTGCACCACCTGCTAAAATAACTTCATTTGTACCTTTTTGAAGTGCTCTAAAAGCTTCACCAATACAGTGTGTTGCTGATGCACATGCTGTAACAATTGTTGTACAAATACCTTTTGCACCAGTATGAATAGCAACATTACCTGCACCCATATTTGCAATAGCCATTGGTATAAAGAAAGGTGATACACGTTTTGGTCCTTTTTGAACAAGCTTTGTTACTTCTTGTTCTATTGTTGAAAGACCACCGATACCTGAACCTAAGATAACACCTACCTTCGTTGCATCCACTTCTTCTATATTTAAATGCGCATCTATCATCGCTTCTTTTGCTGCATAAATAGCAAACTGTGAAAAACGATCTAATCTTCTTAAGTCTCTTTTTTCAATGTGTTTTGTTGCTTCAAATTCTTTGACTTCTCCAGCAACACTTACATCAAACCCTTCTGTAAGTTCAAAGCCTGTAATACGATCAATTCCGCATGTACCTTCTTTGACATTTTCCCAAAAAACTTCTTTTGTATTTCCTAAAGGTGATACAACACCTACTCCAGTAATTACAACTCTATTTTGCATATTATCCTCCTTAAGATAAGGCCATTACATGGCCATTCCACCATCTACCTTAATTACTTCACCTGTTACATAAGAAGATAGATCACTTGCTAAAAATAATGCTACATTGGCTACTTCTTTGGCATCCCCAAAGCGTGCAAGTGGAATATTTTTTAAGACGTTTTCTTTGATTGTTTCTGGTAACTTATCTGTCATATTTGATACGATAAAGCCTGGTGCAATGGCATTTACACGGACATTTTTTGAAGCAAATTCTTTTGCTACTGATTTTGAAAAACCAATAACCCCTGCCTTCGATGCAGAGTAGTTTGCTTGACCGATGTTTCCATTGATTCCTACAACAGATGCCATATTAATAATACTGCCACCTGTTTTCATCATGAGGCGTGTCGCATGCTTTGTGCAGTTAAATACACCTTTTAAGTTAACATTAAGAACTTGGTCAAATTCTTCTTCAGTCATACGAAGGAGTAGCATATCTTTTGTAATACCTGCATTGTTTACCAATACATCTACTTTTCCAAAAAGCTCTACAGTTTTTGCAAGAAGCTGCTTACTCGCTTCAAAGTTAGAAACATCTGCTTCTAAAGCTACTGCTTCGCCGCCTTCTGTTTTAATTGCCTCGACAACTGCATTCGCATCTGCCTCTAAGGCTGCAAATGGATAATTCACAACAACTTGTGCGCCATTTTGTGCATATGTTAATGCAATCTCACGGCCAATCCCACTGCTACTTCCTGTTACAATCGCTACTTTACCTTTTAACATGACTGTCCTCCTAATTCTTCTAGCACCTTCTCTAATGATGCTTTATCTTCTATATTGAATACTTTTACGTCGCTATTTATTTTCGTTACAAAGTTGCATAGTGTTTTCTTTACCCCAATCTCAATGAAAGTATCGAACCCTTGCTCTATTAGATAATTGATGCTTTCTCTAAAGCGTACACCTTGTACAATCTGTAAAGGTATATTCTGAATCGCTTCATCCTTATCCATATACTGAGCAGTTACATTACTTACAATTGGTGTAGTTGGTTCATTAAAGTCAAACCTTTCCAATTCTTCTTGAAGCTTGCCAGCTGCTTCTTTCATCAGTGGACTATGGAACGCGCCACTTACCTTAAGAGGCATCACACGCTTAGCTCCTTTTTCTTTAAGTAATGGTGTGGCTTTTTCAATCGCAGTTTTTTCTCCCGAGATAACAACTTGCCCTGGGCAGTTGTCATTGGCTAGTACTAGTTCATATCCTTCATTCTTAATGGCTTCACAAACTTCTTCTATTCCTTCATTTGCAAGACCTATAACTGCTGCCATACCACCATCTTTTTCTTTTGCACAAGTATCCATATAGTTCGCACGAAGCTCTACTAACTTAAGGGCATCCTCAAATGTAAGAATTCCACTTGCTACAAGCGCACTATATTCGCCTAAACTAAATCCTAATACTGCTTCTGGCACAATCCCCTGTGCCAGAGCAGCTGAAAAGGCAGCTACACTTGTGGTAAAAAGTGCTCCTTGTGTGAAACGTGTTTGATTAATAAGTTCGTTTTGATCTTGAAAGCATACTTCTTTTAAATCCCAGTCAACTACCTCATTGGCTTTGTCAAAGATTTGTTTGCTTTCGGAATAATGATTATATAAGTCCTGGCCCATTCCAGCGTATTGTACACCTTGACCTGAAAATAAAAATGCAATTTTCACTTTTACCACCTACCTTTAGTTTGATTTTCAAATTTTGACTTTCAAAGTAATTTACATAAAATAAACGGCCTATGCCATTTTTGAAAGTCTACGATTTTCCTCTGTAAAAATTTCTTCGATAATTTCTTTTGCTGGTTGTACTTTCTTTACCATACCAGCGATTTGCCCTGACATTACAGAACCTCTCACGATATCGCCATCAACGACTGCTGCCCGAAGTCCGCCAGCACCTATTTCTTCTAATACTGATGGGTCTACTCCTTCTTTTTCTAGCTTATTAAATTCTCTAGTCATTTGGTTTCTTAAGACACGTACTGGATGTCCTGTACTTCTGCCAGTTACCACCGTATCAATATCACTTGCTTTTATGACACGGTCTTTGTAATTCTGATGAATCTCACATTCTTCTGCTACTAAGAACCTTGTCCCAATCTGTACCGCTTCAGCACCTAGCATCATTGCTGCTGCAAAACCTCTATGGTCTGCAATACCGCCTGCCGCTATAACTGGAATACTGACTGCATCTACAACTTGTGGTACAAGTGCCATCGTTGTAATCTCACCTACGTGACCACCTGCTTCGCATCCTTCTGCAACAAGTGCATCTGCACCTTCTCTTTCCATTCTTCTTGCAAGTGCTACTGAAGCAACAACTGGTATAATCTTAATACCTGCTGCCTTCCACATATCCATGTATTTCCCTGGACTTCCCGCACCTGTTGTTACGATGGTTACACCTTCTTCTACAACAAGTTTTGCGATTTCATCTGCATAAGGGCTGTGGAGCATAATGTTTACACCGAATGGTTTATCCGTTTTTGCTTTACATGCACGGATTTCTTCTCTTACCCACTCTGTTGGTGCATTACCTGCTGCAATGATACCAAGTCCCCCTGCTTCTGAAACAGCAGCAGCTATAGCGTGATTAGCTACCCACGCCATAGCGCCTTGGAAAATAGGATATTGAATGTCTAACATTTCACAAATAGTGTTCATCATTTCAATCTCCTTTTTAGTTGTTTTTGAATTATTGTCTTGCTTCGATGTATTTTACAGCATCGCCTACTGTTTTGATTGATTCTACATCTTCATTAGAGATTGCTACACCAAACTCATCTTCTAAAGCCATTACAACTTCAAATAAGTCTAATGAATCTGCTTCTAAATCTTCTTTGAATCTAGCTGTCTCTACAACTTGTGCTGCATCTACGCTTAATTTGTCTGCTACGATTTCTTGTAATTTTTCTAATACCATTTTTGGTTCCTCCTAAAAGTTCATTAAATTATAATTTATTTATCCATAAAAAGCTTTCGCCTGTTAGGAACTACTCCCAAAGAAGTACAATACTTCCCCACGTCAATCC
>JBOFIT010000037.1:0-13830 GCA_051650305.1 Cellulosilyticaceae bacterium | reverse complement strand
TCCCATACCGAACACGTAGGTTAAGACCTAGTCGGCCGATGGTACTTGTCTGGAGACGGACCGGGAGAGTAGGTGGCTGCCAAATTTATATTAAATTTTGCTTAGCAAAATAGCAGATTGTCGTTAGACAAGATGCAAGGATTGCGTAGCAAGACTTATAATATGCCGAACCGAACGATAGTGAGGATGAGGTAATTAAATGGCCCAGTGGTACAGTTGGTTAGCACGCCGCCCTGTCACGGCGGAGGTCGAGGGTTCGAGTCCCTTCTGGGTCGCTTTATTCAAGTAATTGAATAATATGGAATATGTCGTTTGGTCGCTTAGCTCAGCTGGGAGAGCACCTGCCTTACAAGCAGGGGGTCATAGGTTCGAGCCCTATAGCGACCATTATATGCCCAAGTGGCGGAACTGGCAGACGCACAGGACTTAAAATCCTGCGGAGTAACATCCGTACCGGTTCGATTCCGGTCTTGGGCATAAAAAGAGCACAGATAATGTGCTCTTTTTTTATGCCTAAAAATATCCCCCATAATAATATCTTATCTTAGGTAACTATGTTTTATAGGGTAAATAATCAATAAAACCTTCCAGAAATGTTATAATATTAACAAAGGAGGGGTGTACCATGCTAGATACAAACGCAAGAAAATATGTACAACCTATTATTACAAAAACAGCAGAAATATTACTAAAGAAGAATATTACACCAAATCAAGTGACGGTGTTTGCATTTTTATTAGGTATAAGTACGAGTATTTGGATTGTTTTAGGACAACCTATTATAGGACTTATTTTTCTATGGATATCAGGATTTTTTGATGCAGTAGATGGATCTATGGCACGTATTGGAAAGATGCAAAGTCCATGGGGAAGTCTTATGGATATTGTATTTGATAGATTGGTAGAACTATCGATGGTTATTGCAATAGGGATTATGCAGCCACAATCAAGATTAGCACTTATCGTATTGGTATCTACTATTGTTTTTTCTATGTGTGTTTTCTTAACAGTAGGTGCACTAGCAGAGAATAATGGAATCAAGTCTTTCCGTTATCAAGCAGGACTTATGGAGCGAACAGAAGGATTTATTGGCTTTAGTATTATGATTTTATTTATGCAACAAGCACATTATATTACATGTATTATGGCGCTTCTTATTGGATTCACAGCACTACAACGTATGATGGAGGCGTATAAAATTTTCTCCAAGATAAAATAGTAAGGTGAAGAGATGAATATAGAAGAAATAAAAAAAAGACGACACAAAAATGCAAAAGAAATTAAGTCGCAAAAAAAGTATGCACTATTATTGCTAGTAGGAAGCATTGTCATTTATTATGTTTTTTTAAAACATATCCCCTATAGTTATTTATTGTTTATAGGTATAGCAGTAGGCTATATGATGCAGAGAGCAAAATTGTGTTTTGCAGCAGGAATTAGAGATATTATTTTGTTTAAGAAGACGAAGGTATTTAGAGCATTACTACTAGGGATGTTGATTGCTACTATAGGCTTTACTTTTTATCAGTATAGTGGAACTGAGGAAATCAGAGTTATTAGTGGCCAAGTAAAGCCGGTAGGATGGCATACAGTCATAGGAGGCATGATCTTCGGAATAGGTATGTCTATAGCGGGGGGATGTGTTTCTACGATTTTTATTAGATTAGGTGAAGGTTATTTATTACCCATCATAAGTTTAGCAGGCGTATTTATTGGGACTGGGATTGTAATGAGTATTTATCAATACGGTGATATTAATTTTATCTACGAGAAGCCTGGTATTTATTTAGCAGATTATCTAGATATTAGATATTTAATGCTTATACAAATTATGGCATTGGCATCTTTCATCTATATACTTTATAGATACGAAAAGAAAAATTATAAATGAAGGAAAAGAAGATGAATCAAGTTATTTTAGATTGTTTATATGAACCATGCCCGATTCCTTTATTAAAAGTTGTTAAAGAAATAGAGGCATTAAATAAGGGTGATATTATTATTGTTGAAGCAGATCATACTTGTGTAGTAATTAATATAAAAGAATGGGCAGAGCAAGAGGGGCATGGATTTGACTACCTTGAGGTAGAAAATGGTTTATGGGAGATTTACATTGAAAAAAGTAGATAAATTCAAAGAACCGTGGCCTTATTGGGTAGCGGGCATAGGATTAGGTATCATCAATATTATTATGCTTTATACAACAGATGAAGCATTAAAAGTAAGTTCATGGGTAGCCTATCAAATAGGACATATAGCGTCTGAAATGGGAATGAATGCAACAGAATGGCATTTTTTTAATGAAACAGTAGAGCCAGTTGGCAATGCTACGCATTTATGGGTGAATACCTACACATTTTTAATACCAGGGATTATAGTAGGAGCTATTATGGGTGCGTGTATGTCTTCACAATGGCGTATAAGAAAGTTTAAAAAGATTCATATAACATATGCTCTTGTAGGCGGAATATTGATGGGAATAGGTACTAGATTAGCAGGGGGATGTAACTTGGGAGCTTTTTTTAGTGCTATTCCATCATTCTCCTTACATGGTTGGATATTTGGAGTCAGTTTATTTGGTGGGGTATATATCGGAATGAAAATATTAAAGAAATATAGAATTTAGGGAGGTAAAGGATGAAACTAAAAAAGTTACTTCTAATGGCCATGGCTATGATAATGACTTCAGGTTGTGGAACCCCAAAGCAAGAAATTGTAGAGATTGATATTGAGGCTAGTACATGGGAAGAAGTAGTAGAGGCTTCAAAAGACACTACAGTTACTTATTATGGCTGGGGTGGAGATGAAAAGGTCAATAAATACATTGATGAGAGTGTTGCACCAAAGGTCAAAGAGCAATATAATATTGAGCTCAAGCGAGTAGGGATGGACATTGCAGACATATTATCAAAGCTTCTTACAGAAAAAGAAGTAGGGGCTAAAGGAACAATGGACATTGTATGGCTCAATGGAGAGAACTTTTATACAGCTAAAAATAATGGACTTCTTTATGGAGAAATCGTAGATAAGCTACCAAACAATAAGTACTTAGATATGAATACAGAGATTAATACAGTTGATTTTGGCGTAGCTACAGAAGGAATGGAAGTACCACTTGGAAAAGCACAGTTTATGCTATTTGGAGATATGGAGAAGGTAGATACCTTACCAACTAATCCAGATACATTACTTGAATGGGCAAAGAATAATCCAGGCAAGATAACTTACCCTTCGGCATATGACTTTACAGGAAGTGCTTTTGTGAGAACAATTATTTTTCAATTAGTTGATGAAACACTACTTATGAAAGAAGGCTTATCAAAAGAAGAAGTATTTGAAATCATTGAACCGGGTTTACAGTACTTAAAGGAACTTAAGCCGTATCTGTGGAGAGAAGGTACGACTTATCCTGCTACTTATGCACAGCTTTCAAACATGTATGCAGATGGGGAAGTAGATTTTTGCATGACATATACAGCTAATGGAATGGCTCATATGATTGAACAGGGCATATATCCTAAGGCTACACAAGCATTTATATTAGATAAAGGGACGCTAACAAATACACACTTTTTGACAATACCAACAAATGCAACAAATAAAGCGGGTGCATTGGTCGTAATGAATGCATTGCTTACTCCCGAGCTACAAGCTATTAAGATGGACCCAAAAGGTTGGGGAGATTTGACAAGTCTTGATATGACTAAGCTAGGTGAAGAAGAAAAAAGAGTTTTTGAAACTGTACAAAAAGGTAAAGGGACACTTGGCGTCGAAGAGACTCTGGGAAAAGAGATAGCTGAACCACATGCATCTTATATAGAAGTAATCAATAGTTTATGGGAGGAACATGTATTACGATGAAAAAGAAAGCTATCCATGGGTATATGATGCTTGCACCACTTATGATCCTTTTAATAGGTGTATTTGGAGCAGGTGTTTTAGAATCAGTACTACAAAGCCTGGGGTACTTTCCAGCATTAGGAAAGACAGAAATCACATTTGACTATTATATACAAGTTTTTAAAGATCCTTATTTTATAGAGTCTTTTTTCTATACATTGTTTTTTTCCGCAGTATCATCAATCCTTGCGGTGGTAGTAGGTATTGCTATTGCCTATTACATGATTCAAATGAAAAAAGGTGAGCAGCTGACAGAAAGAATAAGTAGGATACCTGTGTATATGCCACACTTAATTGTAGTTGTTATAATGATTTTATGTTTTAGTCAAACAGGTATATTAGCACGTATAACCTATATGCTAGGGTGGATAGTAGAACCGAAAGACTTTCCAGTACTTATACATGATAAAAAGGGGATAGGTATTATACTCGTATATATGTGGAAAGGCATTCCTTTTGTAATCATGGCTGTGCTTATTATTTTACGTAATATTAATCAGAGTTTTGTGGTAGTGGCAAAGAACTTAGGTGCATCTACAGGCGCTATCTTTTGGAAGATTCAATTACCACTTATATTACCATCTATGTTATCTTCTCTTATTATTTTATTTGCGTTTGCTTTTGGTGGCTTTGAAGTACCTTACTTAATAGGAGGAACGATTCCAGAAGCATTGCCAGTACGAGCATATATGGCATATACAAGCAGTAGTGTAGATCAACGTATCTACGCAATGGTACTTAATGTAATTATGATTAGTATTTCACTCATACTTTTAGGGGTATATAGAAAAATAAGTAATCAAATTAAGAAATATAGGTGAGTATATGAAAGTTAGTAAAGTAGCAAAAAATATAGTAGTAGGAGGGGCAATACTAGCAATATGTGCCCCTCTTATTGTATTAATGATTTGGGCAGTGACAAGTAGGTGGCAGTGGCCGTATTTGTTACCTACTCAGTATGGTATACAAGGCATCGAACATATCTTTAATCCTGTGAATGAAATAGGGTCAGTAGTAGTACAAAGTTTGTTGATATCGGTGGTTGTCACCTTTTTGACACTATGTCTGACAATGCCAGCAGTAAAGGCACTAACGCTGTATCCAGTAAAATGGAAAGGGTTTTGGTATACGCTTATTTGGGCACCTTTAATTATTCCAGTAGCAGCTACAGGGATGGGAATGCATAGACAGCTTATTGCATTAGGTGTAGCTAATACATGGATGGGAGTTGTACTGGTACAGCTAGTTGTAACAGTTCCTTACGGTATGCTGATGTTGCAAGAAGTGTATGAAATATTAGGCGATAAATTGGAAATGCAATCGAGAATGTTAGGAGCTACGAAGTGGCAGACATTTAGGTTAGTTACGATTCCAGTATTAATGCCAGCTATAATGGTAGCTTGTGTTTTTATATTTACAGTATCTTTTGGACAGTATTTTATTACTTTCTTAATAGGTGGAGGAGAAGTCATTACATTACCAATGATCATGGTGCCATTTATTATGCAGGGAGATAGAAACCTAGCGGCAGCTTATAGCATTTTATATATAGGATTACTTATGGGAAGTATACATCTTTTTGAGTGGTTTATTAGGAAGAGATACTACCTACATCAAGAATATTTTAAATAAGGAGGAGGTGAGAAGAATGGCAACTTTGACATTAAAAGGTGTTACAAAGATATATGATCAGAAGACAATACTTAATCAGATTGATATCACAGTCAATGATGGTGAGATGATGGGCTTAGTAGGACCATCTGGATGTGGGAAGAGTACGACACTGAAAATGATAGCAGGAATTGTAGAAGTAGATGAGGGAAGCATATGGCTTAATGAAGTAGATATAACCCATGTGGCAATGGAAAAAAGAGATGTTGTAGTGGTATTTCAAGATTTTTTACTTTTTCCACATATGACTGTTAAGGAAAATATAAGTTTCGGATTGAAAGTAAGAAAGTTAGAAAAACACATAATAGAGAAGAAGGTAACAGAACTCACAGAACTTGTACATTTAGCAGGTTATGAAAATAGGTATCCTCATGAATTGTCAGGAGGTCAAAAGCAAAGAGTCGCAATAGCAAGAGCATTAGCTATTGACCCAAAAGTTATTTTATTAGATGAGCCATTTTCAAGCCTTGATATTAGATTAAGACATGAGATGAGAAAGTTCATAAAAGAGATTCATGAAAGAACAAAAGCAACGATTATACTTGTAACCCACGATAAAGAAGAAGCATTTTCTCTTTGTGATAGAGTAGGGATTATGCTCGGTGGAGAAATGGTTCAATGTGGTAAGCCTACTGACGTTTATTTAACACCACAAACAAAGCAAGTAGCAGAGTTCTTTGGTCCAGTAAGTTATTTAAGTGGCGAAGTAAAGAAGGGGCGTCTAAAGACAGCTATTGGCTTAGAAGAAGAAATCAATTTATCAGATGGTATGTATGAATGGCTTATTCGTCCAGAAGACATTGTACTAGATGAAGAGGGCATTGAGGCAAAAGTGCTGAAAGCACAGTTTTTAGGAGAGCGTATGCTCTATGAAATAGAAGTTAAAAATCATGTATTTATGATTCAGACACCTTCAACCAGTGTATATGAGAAGGATGATACAATATACATCAAAATCAATATGAAATATATTATAAAATAAAAAACGACCAGAAATGGTCGTTTTTTGTTTAACAAAAACCTCGTGCTGAAGACGAAAGAAGTTGTATAAACTCTACTTCAAAAGGCTGAAGTTTATAGTCTTTACGGTAGCAGAAGGAATAGGTAGATACAAATGTAATATCTTCGATAGAAACAGGACGTAAGATATTATGTTTTAATTCTTTTTTGATACTAAAGCTAGGGAAGAAGCTATAGCCTTTACCAGTAGAAATGGCAGATTTGATAGCTTCCATAGAGTTTGCTTCAAAAACGATATTCAAATCGGAGAGCTGAATACCATAGTTGCTAAGGCACTCTGAAATAGCTTGTCTACATCCGGACCCTTCAGCAGGTAAGATAAGTGGTAAGGTAAGAAGTACATCTTTAGTAATAGCTTCAAGTAGTTGATCTGAGCTGCCTACTAGAACAATATCCGAATCATAAAAATGATGGAAAATAAGGTTAGGGTGGGAAGAAATATTTTGGACGATACCAATGTTGCTGGAATGATTGAGTAAGTGCTGTGTTACTTCGGTAGAGCTACACACTTGTAAATCAATATCTACATTAGGATAGTTGGTCTTATAGAGATAAAGGGTACAAGGTAGAGCGTATTCACCGAGGGTTCTACAAGAACTAATCAGTAAATATTCTCTTTCGCATTTGACAGCATCTAGGTCACGTTCGATATTATCTTTTAAAGCTAGTATTTTATCAGCATAGTTAAAGACAACTTCGCCTTCCTTTGTCAGTTCAACACCTTTATTACTACGGATAAGGAGCTGACAACCTAGTTCTTTTTCTAATGCTTGTAGTTGCATACTAAGGCCAGGTTGAGTTAGGAAGAGAATTTTTGCAGCTTTTGAGATGCTATTAAATTTGACAGTTATGTAAAACGAATGTAAGTATTGTAAATTCATAAGAACCTCCTTTTGTGAAATAATCATGGGGTCATAAGGTTATATAGTATGAGTATATTCTTGAACATAGTATACCATAGATTGTAAAAATTAAACATCGTGTAGACATAATATGAATAATTTGTAAAGGTTTTTTGCGATAAGGATTTATTATGTATCATAACAAATGCTTTCTAACTAGTTTGTTAAAAAACAAACTATAATAGAGATAGAAGAACAAAAGGATAAAATTTGGGAGGCACACATGAACAAGATAGAATATCCACAAGACGTTATGAAGCAAATGCAAGAAATAGTAGATGGGTGTATGGGAGATGCTGATGCATACTGTGTATCAGAGTGCCCAATGCATACAGATGTTAAGTCATACATAAAACTTATCGGTGAAGGTAAGAATGAAGAAGCATTAAAAGTGATTAGAGAAAAGCTTTTCCTTCCAGGTACACTTGGAAGAATCTGTGCACATCCTTGTGAAGAAAAATGCAAACGTGGTGAGCAAAATGAAGCAATGGCAATTGCAGCACTTAAGCGTTTTGTAGCAGATACTTGTGATGCACCTGAAAAGTGGGATTTAGCAAAAAAAGCAAAGAACGGTAAAAAAGTTGCTGTAATTGGTGCAGGTCCAGCAGGGGCACAAAGTGCACTTGACCTTATAAGAAAAGGTTATGAAGTAACAGTATTTGAAAAGCTTCCAGTAGTGGGTGGAATGATGTATGTAGGGATTCCTGAGTATCGTCTTCCAAGAACAGTGATTGAAAAAGAGTATGAATACTTGCAAGTACTTGGCGTAGAGTTCAAGATGGGTGTAGAAGTAGGTAAAGATATTGCATTTGCAAATCTTGAGAGAGACTTTGATGCCATCGTTGTAGCAGTAGGGGCGCATATCGGAAATGTACTACCAATTGAAGGTAGCAAAGCAAATGGGGTACTTAATGCAGTAGACTTCCTAAGAGAAGTAGCATTAACAAGAAAATATGAAGGACTAGGTAAGAAACTTGTCGTTATCGGTGGTGGTAACGTAGCTATTGACGTAGCGAGAAGTGCACGTCGTGTTGGTGCTGAAGAAGTTATTCTTACATGCCTTGAGAGAACACATGAAGAGATGCCAGCTCATGGTTGGGAAATCGAAGAAGCAGTGGAAGAAGGCGTAACAGTTAAGCCAGGATATGGTCCAGTACGTGTCATCGAAGAAGATGGCAAAGTAGTAGGCTACGAAATGAAGAAGTGCCTAAGCATCTTTGACGCAGAAGGCAAGTTCAATCCACAGTATGATGAAAACTGTGTAGAGAGATTCGATGTAGACAACGTATGTTTCGCTATTGGACAAGGTGTAGATGGTTCATTCGCACCAGAGCTTGAGACACAAAGAGGTGGAAGATTTGTAGTAGATCAAGTAACACTTCAAGCGACAAACAATAAGAAAGTATTCGTTGCAGGGGATGCAAGTGGACGTGCTGTAATCGTAATCGAAGCTATGGCTGAAGGTAGAAAAGCAGCTGAGTCTGTAGATCGTTTCTTAAATGGTAAAGATATGACAAAAGGTCGTGAACTTGAAGGTTCATACAAAACAAAGCTTGAGACAACGATTCCACAAGAAGAAAAAGTAGAAAAGCGTCGCAAGACAGTACAGCTTGACCCAAGCGAGCGTATCAAGTCATTTATCGAAGTAGATAACGGCTTCACAAAAGAAGCAGCAGTTGAAGAAGCAAGCAGATGTCTACAATGTGAATGTAGATTATGTATGAAAGAATGTACAATGCTTAATGAATACTGTCACTGTCCAAAAGACTTATTCCAAGGTATTTTAGATAGAAAAGAAGAGAACCCAGTGATTCCTTACTCATGTAATATGTGTAACCAATGTACACTTGCATGTCCAAAGGATTACAAAATGCCTCAACACTTTATGAAGATGCGTCTTCGTATGGTTGAAGAAAATGGTGGTAAGTCTCCAATGCCAGGACATAAGGCTATCGAGATGCACCAATTATTAGGTTTCTCAAAACCATTCAATACAACACAAGCGGCTCCAAGTGGTAAGACAAAGCGTGTATTTATTCCAGGATGTAGCTTACCATCATATGCACCAGAAGCAGTAGGTGGGATCCTTAGCTACTTACAAGAGAAAATGCCAGATACAGGTGCTATCCTTAAGTGTTGTGGAAAGCCAACTAAAGCGGTAGGACAACAAGGTAAGTTCAAAGAAAGATATGCAGAGCTTCAAAGAGAAATCGATAAGCTTGGTGCAGAAGAAATCATCGTTGCATGTCAATCATGCTACTTAACAATGAACGAATACAGTCCAAAGCAAAAAGTACGTTCATTATGGGAAGTACTACCAGAGATTGGTTTACCACAAGAAGCAATCAACAAAGCTAAAAACAGTGATATTACATTTGCAATCCATGATTCATGTTCTACAAGAGATATTACAGGTATCCATGATGGTATCAGATGGATTATGAATGAACTGGGATACAGCACAGAAGAGCCACCACATACAAGAGAAACAGCAATGTGCTGTGGATTCGGTGGAATGGTTGTACCAGCGAACCCAGAAGTAGCGCAAAAAATCATGAATAACCGTACAGCAGAAGTTAACTCAGATTATATGGTAACTTATTGTGCAGCATGTCGTGAGTCAATGTGCAAAGGTGGTAAAAAAGCTGAGCATATCTTAAAGCTTATCTTTGGAGATGTGAAGACATCTACAAGTGAGTTTAGTGGTCTACCAAATGGACCAGTAGCAAGCTGGAAGTGCCGTTATGAATCTAAGAGAAAAATGATTAAAGCAACTAAAGCATCTAAAAAGAAATAAAATATATAAAAGAGTGGGGTATAAAACATGAAAAAGAAATTAGTTTTTGCACTTTTAACAGCTGTTGTCATGACAACAGCTGTAGGGTGCGGGTCAAACAAAGAAGTAACATCAGTATCACAAGAAGCAGTGCAAAATAAGTTAAATGAGTATGCAGATCCAAATGCATTTGTAACAGCGGAAGAAGCAAAAGCACTTATGGATAGCGAAGCAGATGTAGTTGTATTTGATATTCGTAAAGATGGAGACTATGGCAAAGGTCATATTGAAGGTGCAGTAAACTACTTCAGAAAGCAATATGAAAGTACAGCATATGAGTACGGCGGCATGGCTGTAGAAAGAGAAGGCTTTGCAAAACTTCTTGGTGAAAGTGGTGCAACCAAAGATTCTACAATCTTAGTATACGGAAATGACCAAAACTTAGATTCAGCACGTTTTGCTTGGATGCTACAAATGTACGGACATGAAAATGTAGCACTTATCGAAGGTGGTATCGGTGGTTGGGAAGCAGCCGGTTATGCGACAACAAAAGAAGCACCAGTTGTAGAAGCAAAGACATTTGAGTTTGTAAACGAAATGGATGCATCAATTCTTGCTACATTAGAAGAAGTTAAAGCAGGATTAGAAGATGAGAACGTGATTATTCTTGATACACGTGCAAATGATGAGTTCAGCGGTAAGAGCCAAAAATCAGGTGCATTTAGAAAAGGTCGTATCCCAGGTGCTGTTCATGTAGAGTACACAAAAGTAATTGATGAGAATGGTTTTAAATCAAAAGAAGAAATTCAAAAGATTTATGAAGAAGTTGGTGTAACAGCAGACAAGACAATTATTGCTTACTGTCAATCAGGTGTACGTTCAGCAAATACAACATATGTACTTCGTGAAATCTTAGGTTATGAAAATGTAAAGAACTATGATGGTTCATGGATTGAATGGTCATACTTTGAAGAATTACCAATCGAACAAGACTAATTAAAACTGAATTGGAGAGATAATAATCATGGCTAAAAACAAAAAAAACACAGGGAAGATTATAGGTGCAGTAGTAGCACTTATTGCACTTGTTGTTATTCTTAAAGTAACAGGTGTATTCGATATGTTAACAATCGATAACTTACAAAAATTAAAAGGGTGGATTGAAGGATTCGGTATCGCAGGTCCAATCATCTACTTAGCAATTTATACAATCGGTGGGGTAGCATTCCTTCCAGGAACACCACTTGCACTACTTGCAGGTATTGCATTCGGACCAGTACTTGGTTCATTCCTAGCTTGTCTTGGAGCTACAATGGGAGCAACATTAGCATTCCTAGTAGCAAGATACGCAGCACGTAACATGGTAGAAGAATGGGCTAGCAAAAACACAGCTTTCCAAAAGATTGATGAAGGTGTAGAGAAGCAAGGTTGGAGAATGCTTATGATTACAAGACTTGTACCATTATTCCCATACAATGTGCAAAACTTCGCATACGGTCTTACAAAGATTAAATTACCAGTATTCATCCTTGTATCATTTATCTGTATGTTACCAGGTGCTATTGCATTCTGCTTCATGGCAGGAGCAATCATCGCTGGTGAAAGTATTACACAAGTAATGATGTACTTCGCAGTAGGGGCAATCTTCTTCGTAGGCGTATCATTATTACCTGGATACTTAGAGAAAAGAAAAAACAAAAAGAAATAATTTTAATTACTAACAACTAAATCCTAATACTTATACATATAAAAGATGCCATTGCAGAAAAAAGCAATGGCATCTTTTTATTTGGTTATTTATAATAAAAGACACAAGAAAGACAGATAGGGGATGCAAAATAGAGAAGAAGGAGGGATACTATGTATAGGATATTAGTCGTAGAGGATGAAAAGAGACTTCAGGAAGTGATGATAGATTACTTGAGAAGTAAGGGGTATGAGGTCAGTTTTGCAGATAATGGAATAGAAGCTCTTGAGGAAATAAGAGAAGCTATGGTAGATTTGATACTATTGGACATTATGATGCCAAGATTAGATGGTTTTTCGGTATGTAGAGAAATACGTAAGGTTAGTGAAGTACCTATTATCTTTTTGACTGCAAAGGGAGATGAAGATGACCAAGTATATGGGTACGAGATAGGTGCAGATGATTATGTGACAAAACCCTTCTCACTGGCGGTACTAGGGGCTAAAGTAGCTTCAAATATCAAACGAGCAAAGGGAATTATTATAGAGGAAAAACTATTGGTAGGGGATATCATGATAGATTGCAAAGAGCATAAAGTCTATGTAAAGGGCCAAGAAGTAGGTCTAGCACCTAAAGAATATGAAATGCTCCTCTATCTAGTTCAAAATAAGAATCAAATTATTACAAGGGAACAGCTTATCGTCAGACTATGGGGGTATGATTTTGAAGGAAATGATAGAGTGATTGATACTCATATGAAGAAGCTACGGAAAGCATTGGGTGAGTGTAGTATCTATATTCATACAGTTATCAAAGTAGGCTATAGATTCGAGGTGAGGGGATGAAAAGATCTATAGAAGTTCGAAAGATAATAGGTAAGGTAAGTCTTATACTAGGTGCAATCTATATAGGGATGATGGGGATCTTTACATGGATACAAAGAAAAAATTGTATAGATAGTTATGAGGGCCGGACTGTAAGATTACATGAAACAGTGGAAAATATCTTTGCTTTGGAGATGCAAGTGTATGAGCAGCAACAAGGAGAGAAGGGAGAAGGTATTAGTTATGAAGATACACTGGCAGAGATAGCTACGAGCATTCGCTTTCGCATCAATAGTATGAGTAATGAAGCGTTCTATACAAAGGTAGCTTTCTTTGATACAGAAGGCAATGAAATGTTGAAGCCAGGGAATATATTTTCAGTAACAGAAGGACCTTTAAGTGAGATCAAAGCAACAGGTATGACGAGAGGGAGTAAGGAGCGTTTTATAGATTTAGATAAATATATGACACAAGCAGAAATGATAGATATCTTTGAGCTGACCCATGAAATGATAAGGATATCTGAGTACGATTTAGCTATTAGAGGCTATGTGGTAGACGAAGAAGTCATACCAGAGAAGATAGAGGTGTATGAGGAACAGACGGGAGAGACTATAAAAGTTTATGACTTTGAAGTACTAGGAAAAGAAAAGCTAGAGCCTATAGAGGCAGACTTTGCACTGGATTACTTTGAATCTGTACCAAGACTAGGGCAAGATGTAAATGATTTTGAAAGTTATATCATGAATGAGAAGACCATTGAACGTTATGCTTCTTGTGAAGCAAGACTAGATACAGCAGGAGACGATGTAAAGGTAGACGGTGGCATACGTATACTACAGGGAAATACTACTTGGGATAAAGTAGAGGTAGGCATTACGAGGCCTATTATAGTAGCGGGCAAGACTTACTATATGAGTATTGCATCTGTCTTCTATCCTTATGAAATCATACTACCAACACTTTTAACTATTTATGGCTTTTCATTAGTAGTGGTAGTAGTACTAGGCATCATCCTTATAAAAGGACTTGTGGCTATCTACGAAAGGC
>JBOFIT010000036.1:0-4333 GCA_051650305.1 Cellulosilyticaceae bacterium | reverse complement strand
TCTCTAAAAGCTAGAGTCAAAATTCAAGAGCGCTTAGAAGCACGTCGTATCAAAGCACCATTTTTAGCGATTAAAGAGCCTGCACTTTCTTTCCCAGCTGAAAATGTATCTGAAGAGGGTACGGTTCTCCAAGTTACCGATTATGGTGTAACCTTTGATGAAGTCCTACTAGAAAATGTAAACTTTGCAGTCGGCCCTACTGAAAAGATCGCACTTATCGGTGCTAACGGTACTGGAAAGACTACACTCCTTAGAGACATCTACAAACACACAAATCCTAGTATCCAGCTAAACCCTGATACGAAAGTTTGCTACCTCTCTCAACTTCAAGGAGAAATGCTAGAGGAGTCTCAAACTGTGAAAGAATACTTCCTCGATGCAGGTTTAAAAAACGCTGAAGCAATCTTCGCCCATCTTTCACAGTATAGTTTCGAAGAAGCTATCCTTGAGCAACCTATCAGCGCTTTATCTGGTGGTGAGAAAAATATGCTTCAACTCGCAAAGATTGCCCTCACACCATCCAACCTTCTTCTTCTAGATGAGCCTACAAGCCACTTAGATACTTACTCTCAGATTGCGTTAGAGAAAGCACTTGCAAGCTACGAAGGTGCAATTCTTATGATTTCTCATGACTTCTACTCTATCGTCAACTGTATGGACTACGCCCTCATCATTGATGATAAGACCATCCGTAAGATCAGTATGCGTAAATTTAGAAAGATGATTTATGCCAACCACTTTGATAAAGACTACCTAGCCATCGAGCAAAAGAAAACTGAGCTAGAAACAAAGATTGAACTTGCACTTAAAGCCAATGATTTTGTAAAAGCAAAGACACTTTGCGAAAGTCTAGCACCACTTATCCAACAATTATAGTACACAAAAGCCCCATCATGCTTCGTCAAACGCTGCATGATGGGGCTTTCTCTCTTTATATTAAGTTTAACAAGCCTGCTCTTCCCCTGCCATCTGAAGTTGTACTTTTTTCATCTTTATAAAGTAAGTAATCATAAGTGGTACGAAAGCTGCAATCCAAGCTGCTGGGTCTGCTAAGCATATCCCTGCAAACCCTATAAATGCTGGTAATGTATAGGCGACAACCGCACGTGCCACAAGTTCAAACACCCCTGCCATCATAGGTATGAAAGATTCTCCCATGCCTTGAAGTGCATTACGATAGATAAAAATTAAGCTTAGTGGAATGAGGAACATAGCTGCATAGTTCAATACTTGACTTGCATACCCTAGTACTTCTTGACTTGGATTATCCAAGAAGAATCCTACCAGTGTTTTTCCCAGTCCTAATAAGACAGCACTGGACATAAGGCTCGTCACTATGGAAAGAATCGTAATTGTTTTCACACCTTCTCGGATACGCTTATAATTACCTGCCCCTAAATTCTGTCCTACGAACGTCGCCGTAGATACCCCATAAGTAATAAGTGGCTGCATCACTAATTGAATCACCTTAGATGCTGCTGTGTATGCTGCCATAACACTTGAACCAAAGGTATTAATCGCACTTTGAAGCGTCATAATCCCCATAGCTGTAATGGAAAACTGTAATGCCATCGGTAGTCCTATGCTGAGATGGGTACGATAATAGCTACTACATCCTTCAAAGTCTTCCTTCTTAAGTCGTAAAATTTTAAAACGTTTATAACTATAAATCAGGCATAAGACTGCTGCTAAACCTTGAGCAATATTAGTCGCATATGCGGCTCCTGCTACACCCATTTTGAAATTCACAATAAACACTAAGTCTAATACGATATTGACGATAGACGCTACAATCAAGAAATATAATGGCGTCTTACTATCGCCTAATGCACGTAAGATTCCAGCAGACATATTGTAAAAAGCCTGAGTGAAAATACCTGCATAAATCACCGTGATATACGCATTCGCTAAATCAAACACATTATCTGGTGTATTCATTAATTTTAAAAGAGGTGTCTTTAACATAAGCATAACAATGGTCGTTACAATCGTAATAATCACTGTAAGTGCTATATTACTAGCAATAGCTTTTTTGACCCCTTTTTCATCTTTCGCACCAAACCTTTGTGCTACCATAACGGAGAAACCACTGGTAAGCCCCAGTAAAAAACCATTTACTAAGAAAAACATAGACCCTGTAGATCCTACTGCTGCCAATGCCTCTTCTCCTAAAAAATTTCCTACAATAATGGTATCCACCATACTGTATAGTTGCTGAAAGACATTCCCGATAAGTAATGGAATGGAAAACCATATAAATAACTTAAAAGGATTGCCTTGTGTCATGTCATTTGTCATCTTTTATAATCTCCTTATCTTTTAAACCATCCTCCATTATAGCCTATTCTTCATCTCAAGTGTATCTTTTTTACAAGACGCCTCCAAAGAAATAACCCATAAGTACTAGCACTCCATTCCACACAATAATCCCTATTGCCGAATAACCTAAAAACTGTGTGAAATTAATCTTAAATGTACCTGCTACAAGCGATACTACTGTTCTTACACCTGGGATCACTCGCCCTATGCAACATGTCTTATTACCATACTTCGTTACAAGTACATCTGCTTTATCCAAAGATTTGCGCATTCCTTTAAATTTCTCATAGATTTTATCATAGATTTTAGGCCCAACCATACGTATAACCAAATAATAAATGACATTACCTACAATACTTCCTAGTATAGTGACTACCAATACACTTCCTATATGTAAGCTTCCCTCTGCTGCCAAAAGTCCTACTGTTGGTAAAATCACAATAGCAGGAATGCCTGTCAAGTTTAAGCCTTCTAAGATCATAATTCCAAAAATGATTAACATTGCTGTCCACATCTTATGTACTCCTTTTTATTTTTTAACGCTTCTTCAAATCATACGTAACTAGTATATCAAATTTTTTCTTTATTAAGTACTCTTTTCTATTTTCGTCTTAATCTAACGCTTCTTATTCACTAGCGTATGTATCTCTCAAATTAAGCCATACTATATTTATATGTATCCTAAACGAGGTGAAATGATGAAAAATTATTTAGACAAACTTTTTATAGTTGAGGGTGCTCTCTTAGCTTTTATAGGCCTTTTATTTTTTGCAAATCCCGTAGAGTCGCTTCTCAATCTAACCTTTTTAATCGGTATACTTATTATTATCTCTGCCATCGCGAAAATCATTCGTAGCTTCAAAAGTTCTTCTAAGCTTTATCGTTTATTAGCTGGTGGCATTGATATCCTTTTTGGTCTAATGCTTATTTTGTCCCCTATTACAAGTATTGAGATGATGCTCATCTTCTATGGGATATGGTCTCTTATAAGAGGACTTATTTCTCTACTTCTCCTTTTTCAAGCCAAAGACTTCGGGGTCAATTTCAAGTCTTTTGCTGCATTAGTTGCTATCATTATCGGCTTTATCATTATTCTGGCACCTTATATGCTGATTTTTGTAATTCCTTATATCCCTTATGTGATCGGTATGTACTTTATCTTAGTAGCTGCTATGGAAATATACTTAGGGGTACAACTCCGTAAACTGTAAACTTTTTCTTTACAATACAAAACCAGCCATTTATAGCACACGTCTATAAATGGCTGGTTTTGTATTGTACTTGATTTATGAACGATTGAGCATTCTCATGAATTCATCTTTATCACTTGCAGCATGCATAGCATCTTCTACCGCAACCCTACCTTCATGTGCTAATTTCAAAAGGCTTGCATTAAGTGTCATCATCCCATCCTTACTACCAGTCTGCATTGTGGCATTAATCTGATGTGATTTGTTGTCTCGAATCATACTTGATACAGCATCGGTTACCACAAGCACTTCCATCGCCATACATCGTCCTTTGCCATCAGCTAGAGGCAAGAGTTGCTGGCTAATAACCCCTTTGAGTGAGCTTGCAAGCTGCATACGAATTTGAGCTTGTCCATGTGGTGGAAATACATCTATGATACGGTTAATCGTATTGGCCGCTCCTGTAGTATGAAGTGTCCCCAATACCAAGTGTCCTGTCTCCGCCGCTGTAAGTGCTGCCGAAATAGTCTCTAAATCGCGCATCTCCCCTACGAGGATAACGTCTGGATCTTGTCTCATCGCACTCTTGATGGCATGCTCAAAAGTATCGATGTCACGTCCAACCTCTCTTTGGTGAACCACACACTCTTTGCTAGGGTGGATATACTCTATAGGATCCTCGATTGTCAGTATATGCCCTTTTCTTGATGCATTAATGGCATCTATCATCGCTGCAAGCGTAGTCGTCTTACCACTTCCTGTTGGTCCTGTCACAAGGATCAAGCCCCTTGGTTGATGGGTCAACGCCTCGATAACAGGTGGAA
>JBOFIT010000035.1:0-22327 GCA_051650305.1 Cellulosilyticaceae bacterium | reverse complement strand
ACGGTGATTATAATAGGAGAAGATGAGCTAGAAAAAGGTGAACTAGTCATTAAAAAGATGCAAACAGGCGAGCAGATGAGGGTGAAACGCACAGAATGGCTTTAAGACGTGATTAAAAAGATTAAATAGTAGAAATAATGGTAGAAGAGGCTTTTTTGTTGTTATTGGGTATAATGTATGATATGATGGAGCGAAAACAATAGGTAGCGAAAAAAATCTATAGATTAGATGGAGAGCATAATGACCGAGAGTAAAAGAGTAAATAACCAGATTAATTTTAAAAATAGAAAAAAGATGAACAGCACATTTAAAGGCAATGACTTAAGAAGAAGTAATTGTTTTAACTCTGATTTTACAGGTTCAGATTTTAATGACACAAGTTTTAGAGGGGCACAGTTCAAAGCTTGTAAATTCGATGAATGTACGTTTGATCAAGCAGAATTAGTAGCCACTAATTTAAAAAACAGTCAGTTCAAGAATGTGAAGTTTAGCCATACAGTATTTGATACAGCAAACCTTGAGAATGTAGATTTTGAAGGTGCAGTATTTGAAAATGTTATCTTCGTAAATACTGATTTAAGTCAAGCGAAGAACGTGAATTTAGAAGGCCAAAAAGTACAAATTTTTGAAACTGCACCAATCTTAATCATGAGCAAAGCACTACAAAAAAGTGTAGAAACTGCGATGACTAATCCTTATATCAAGTTTGCACGTGTACTTGATACAAAAGAAGGTAAGGTGAATTCAGTAAGTATGATGCTTCTTCTAGAAAGATTCGAAGAAGAGGAATTAATCAAAGGACTTAAGTTAATGAAGGATAAGATCGACAAAGATTTCTGTACATTAAACCAACTTGTAGGGTACCTAGATAATTATAAAGAAGAGGGGCTTATCTAAGGCGAGATAGATGAGACTTCCAAATCCAATAAGAGAAATGAGATAACTATGAGACACTTTAAATTAGAAAAAAAGATTATGAAAATTGATAAAGACATCCAAGCATTAACTGTAGCGAAGCGTTACTTATCAAATGTAGATGAAATCGAAGACATCAAGACGACTTTAAACAAAGAGCGTCAGCAATATGTGGAAGAGCTCTACTCAGAAGATACAGCATCTAGATATGGTTGTGTGGAGATTATCGAACCACTTTTAAACAAAGAGCTTTCTCATCAAGAACAATTATCTTTATTAGAAGACATCAAAGAAATCTTTGGTCGTCGCTTCCCAGAAGTAAGTAAAGAAAGCCATGGCTTAAATGCTTGGTTAAAAGCACTTAATGTCACATGTGAGTGGACACAGAATAATGATTCTGATTGGGCAACACTTGTGATGACAGCGATCATACCTAAAAAAGCAAACTAAATACTAAAACCTTACATCCTTGTACATCAGACCAATAGATTGTACAAGGATTTTTTTTGAATAGAGGAGGGAGAAGATGACATTACAACAACTAAGGTATGTCGTAGCTATTGCAGATAGTAAGTCTATGAATAAGGCAGCAAACCAATTGTTTGTCACCCAGCCAAGCATTTCAAATGTGATTAAAGACTTGGAGGATGAAATACATACCACACTTTTTATTAGATCCAATAGGGGAATCGTTATAACGCCTGAAGGTGAAGAGTTCTTGCGGTATGCAAGGCAGATATTAGATCATTATAGCTTGATAGAAGAAAGGTATCTATCTCACAAGCCTACTAAGAAAAAATTTAGTGTCTCCATGCAGCACTATACTTTTGCGGTAGAAGCTTTCATCCAGATGGCGAAGCAATTCGGGATGGATGCCTATGAATTTGCAATACACGAGACAAAGACCAGTGAAGTGATAGAAAATGTTTTTTTGAATAAAAGTGAAGTAGGCATTCTTTATAAAAATGCTTTTAATAGCCAATTTATCCATAAGATTCTCCACCAAAAGGAACTGGAGTTTATCCCATTATTTGATTGCAAAATATATGTGTACATGAGTAAGGGGAATCCACTGGCGAAGAAGCAGCTGATTGACTTTGAGGAATTGCAAGCATATCCTTGCTTGGCATTCGAACAGGGGGACAATCATTCCTTTTATTTTGCAGAGGAGGTATTGAGCACCCACACTTATAAGCAGAGCATTAAGGCCAATGATCGTGCGACACTATTAAATTTAATGGTAGGACTTAATGGCTATACCTTGTGTTCGGGGATTATTTGCTCGGAGCTTAATGGTCATGAGTATGCGGCCGTTCCACTTCATACAGATGAAACAATGACTATTGGCTACATTAAGCATACAAGGATGCCTCTTAGTTTATTAGGTGAAAAGTACATAGAAATTCTCAAGGGGTACAAAGAGAAAGTATTATAAATCAGGAAAAGTATAAAGACATAGATGACTTGTTATAGCCTAAGGTTATAACAGGTCATATTTTTTGTGAATTAACACTCCTGTAAAGAACGCTCTATAATAAAACCATACTCCAGAGTTGAGGAGGAGAAGGGAGGGGTTGTGTGATTGTATTTGAAAAGGTAAGCAAAACGTTTCAGGCTAAGAAAAATACAGTCAGAGCTTTGCAAGATGTAAGTCTGACAATTAAAGAAGGAGATATCTATGGTGTCATAGGCTTTTCGGGAGCGGGTAAATCCACACTTTTGAGGATGGTAAATGCCTTAGAAAAGCCCACATCAGGAAGCGTACTTATAGATGGAGAAGATATGAATGCACTGGGGAGTAAGAAACTTAGAACAAAGCGAAAAGGTATAGGAATGATTTTTCAGCAATTTAATTTACTAGAATCTAAGACAGTGTATGAGAATGTGGCACTGCCATTGAAAATCAATCATGTACCGGCAGATGCAATCAAACGCAAAGTAGATGAGATTTTAAAATTTGTGGAACTGGAAGATAAGAAGGATGTGTATCCAAGTAAATTATCTGGTGGGCAAAAGCAGCGGGTAGGGATTGCAAGAGCATTAGCAACAGAACCTTCTATTCTGCTGAGTGATGAAGCCACTAGTGCACTAGATCCAAAGACAACGACTGCTATCTTGAAGCTTCTCAAAAAAATTAATAAAGAGTTGCAAATTACGATTATACTTATAACTCATGAGATGCATGTCATTCAAAGTATCTGTAATCGGGTTGCAGTAATGGAAGATGGAAGAGTTGTAGAAGAAGGTAATGTAATAGACGTATTTAGTAGACCAAAGTGTAGTATTACAAAGAATTTTGTGAAGACAGTTATTAATGACAGTGTGGCTGAACGCTTGGTAGAAGGGATTTATAAGGATCCAAGATACTACAAAATTTTAAGACTCAAATTCTTAGATTCGGATAGCACGGAGTCGGTATTGGCAAAGGTGAATAAAGGCTATGAGGTGGAGACCAATATTTTATTTGCCAATATTAGTGAGATACAAGAGAGGATTCTAGGCATTATCATTGTACAGATAGTAGGAAGTAAGGAGGAAGTGGAGAAGGCAGAAGCTTACTTGACATCACAGCGTGTTGAACATATAGAAATTAGTTTGAAGGAGGGTGAGCCAGATGATAGGAGCGATAGAAGCATTTTTGAAAGTACCAATAGATAAGGTAGTGATATCACTTTTAGAGACTGTCTATATGGTAAGTATTGCATTGGTTATAGGGGCAATCGTTGCGTTTGCCATTTCTATTATACTTGTTTTTACAAGGCCTGAAGCACTTTATCAAAATACGCTGGTGTATAGCGTGGTGAACATTATCATTAATATCGTTAGGAGTACACCTTTTGTCGTACTGTTGGTGGCTATTATGCCATTTACTAAAGTACTCATAGGCACACGTATTGGTCCCACGGCAGCTATTGTACCATTAACACTTTATATCATTCCATTTCTAGCGAGACTTATGGAGAATTCATTGCTTGATACAGGGAAGGGAATTCTTGAAGCAGCACAGGCTATGGGGGCAACATTTTTTCAGACCATTTTTTACTTTATCATTCCCGAGTCAAAGGGATCACTTATTTTATCCTTAACAACGGGTATCGTAGGCTTGATTGGTTCAAGTGCAATGGCTGGCTATATAGGTGGGGGCGGTATTGGCAGTTTGGTTTTAAATTATGGATACAATAGATTTAACTTTGAACTCATGTATACGTTAGTGGTGGTATTGATTGTTGTGACGCAGTTTGTACAATCAGTAGGAAATTATCTAGCAACGAAAGCAAGAAAATCTAATTAAAAGGGGGATTTTGAAAATGAAAAAATTATTCGGTAGTGTAGTTATATTAGGCGGTGTGCTATTAAGTGTGCTTTCAGGATGTGGAACCAAAGAAAATAGAGATACAGGAGAGGCTCAAACACAGATTGTGTATGCTAAAGGAGTAGGACCTTATACGGAACTTTTTGAAGAGGCGATCATCCCGATACTGGAAGAACAAGGCTATACCTTTGAATGTACAGAACTTGATTTGGGGCAAGCGGATGCGGCTATTACCAGTGGAGATGTAGATGTGTCAGTGGAACAACATAAGGCTTATATGAGTGCTTTCAATGAACAATCAGGGGGGGAATTGATAGAGCTTTCCAAGATTCCGACAGTGCCAGCATCTGTCTTTTCAGAGAAACATAAGTCCCTAGAGGAGATTGATGAGGGGATGGTCATTGCAGTACCTCAAGACCCAGGTAATCAGGCAAGGGCATTTGTCATGTTACAAGACATTGGATGGATTACCTTAAAAGAGGATACCAACTTTGCGACAGCTTCGAAAGAAGATGTGGTAGAGAATCCTTATAATCTGGAGTTTTATGAATTAGACACAACGTATATTGCCACAAGTCTAGGGGACTTTGATTATGGGGTCATTACTGGAAGTATTGTTTATAATGCAGGGATTGATCCATCTACAGCGTTGTTCAATGAAAATCTAACAGAAAACTTCTGGCTACAAGTAGTGGTTAATAAAGACGATAAGGATGCGAAGTGGGCACAAGATATAGTGGCAGCATACCAGTCCGAAAAGTTTTTGACATGGCTTGAAGAGAATAATCCAACACAATACAAGAACCTTTGGTCTATTCCAAAGTATGAGTAAAGGTGCTAGGGGGTAAAGACGATGGACGCTGTGGAAAGAAGTATTATAGAGGTAATAGATCAACATCGTGAAGAAATTATAGGATTTGCAAGAAGTGTCTATGCCAATGGAGAGCTTGGTTATAAAGAGTTTGAGACTTCTAAGAAGTTTGTGGATTTTTGCAAAGGATTAGGGCTAGATGTACAGGAAGATTTAGCCATCACAGGTGCAAAAGCGTATTTGAATAGAGAGCATAAAGACCATGTAAGTCTAGCCTTAATAGGTGAACTAGATGGGCTTCGCATACCGAGCCATAAATGGGCAAATCCCAAGACGCAAGCGGCACATTGCTGTGGACATCATGCACAACTTGCAGGGGTCATAGGGGCTGCAATTGCTCTTTCGACACCAGATGTAGCGCAGCAATTGGATGGGCAAGTAGTGTTCTTTGCTGTGCCAGCAGAGGAATATGGAGAGATAGGGTTCAAGAATCAGCTCAAGGAGGAAGGGCGGATTAAATATGGAGGTGGCAAGAGTGAATTGATTCGTATAGGAGCTTTTGATGATATTGACTTAAGTATTGCCCATCATAGTACGGGTGGTTCAGAGATATCTTTTAGTCAAGGGTCTAATAATGGGTTTGTAAGTAAAGTAATTACCTATCATGGTAAGGCAGCACATGCAGCAGGCGCGCCAGAAAAAGGTATTAATGCATTAAATGCAGCGTCACTAGGATTGACAGCATTAGCATACCAGAGAGAGACATTTAAGGATTCAGATCATGTCAGAATCCATCCCATTCTGACCAAAGGAGGAGATTTGGTCAATGTGGTACCAGATGAAGTCGTGATAGAGACACTGGTACGTGCTTCTAATGAGATAGCTATCGTGGATGCAGCATTTAAAACAGATAGAGCTTTTAAAGCAGGTGCGGTAGGTATTGGTGCAACCGTTGATATCCAGACGATGCCAGGGTATCTTCCGACACTTGCACAAGTACCTCATGAGGCATTAGTAGAAGCAGCCCACCTAGCTGCACAGGGAAGCTATGAAGTCGTCATAGAAGATAATAAAGATAAGGTGGGTGGTGGCTCTACAGACGTAGGAGATTTGCAACATATTCAACCCGTGTATGTCTTTCAAACAGGAGGTATAGAAGGGGCGTTTCATAGTACAGAGTTCAAGGTAGTAGATGAGGAGCTGGCCTATATTGTGACGGCAAAACTTTTTGCACTAGGCGCTTATAAATTATTAAAAAATCAAGCAAAAGAAGCTAGGAAAAGTGTAAAGGCATATGAGGCAAAATATACAAAAGAAGCGTATATTGCCTTTATGGATGCGCAAATAAAAAAAGAAACCTTTGCCTAAATGCGGCGAAGAGGTTTGGAAGGAGTACATGATGTCATATAGTATACAGACCAAGTGTTTACATTTAGAGGAAAAGGACCAAGTGAGGGACCAGTATGGCGCCATCAACTTTCCTATCTATCAGACAGCTACTTTTGCCCATCTGGGTGTAGGTGAAAGTACAGGGTATGATTATAGTCGCTTACAAAATCCTACAAGGGAGCAGGTAGAAAAAATCGTTGCCCATTTGGAAGATGGGGTAGAGGCCGTTGGCTTTTCAAGTGGGATGGCAGCTATTGCAGCAGTGATGCAGCTTTTTGTACCAGGAGATGAAGTGATTGTAGATGAGAATCTATATGGTGGCAGTGTACGATTGTTTATGAATGTTAGTCAGAGAAGTGGTATTAAGATAACCATGGTAGACCTGACACAAGAGGATGTAGAAGCACATCTAACACCACGTACCAAGGCTATTTATTTTGAGACACCGACCAATCCTATGATGCAGGTAATTGATATTCAAAAGATAGCAGCCATTACAAAACGAAAAGGGATTTTGCTCATTATTGATAATACGTTTTTATCCCCTTATCTTCAAAATCCATTGAAGCTAGGTGCCGATCTAGTGGTTCATAGTGGCACCAAGTATCTGGGAGGGCATAATGATGCTTTAGCAGGATTCGTAGTCGCTGCAAAGCAGGTGTTAGCAGGGCAGATAAGAAACATTGCTACAACCACAGGGGCGACTTTAGCCCCTTTTGATAGCTGGCTCATACTGAGAGGGATCAAAACACTGGCTATAAGGGTAGAGAAGGCACAAGAAAATACGAGGAAGCTGGCGCAGTGGTTAAAGACAAGAACAGAAGTTGTTCGTGTGATTTATCCTGGGCTAGAGGAGCATCCAGGATTTAAGCTGATGCAGCGACAGGCAAGAGGTTTTGGCGCGATGCTTAGTTTTGAAGTGACCTCAAAGAATGTAGCTACCACCCTACTTAAAGAAGTAAAACTTATCCAATTCGCAGAAAGTCTAGGAGGTGTGGAAACATTGATTACATATCCTATTACCCAGACTCATGCAGAAGTGCCACCAGCGTTATTGGTGAAGAATGGTATCACGGATAGGGTTCTAAGACTTTCAGTAGGCATTGAAGATGTAGAAGATTTGATTGATGACTTGGAGCAAGCTTTTACAAAAATATAAAGACTCAAGTAAAAGGGTAAAGGAGGAAACCAACAGATGGGTGAAAAAAATCTTGATTTTGATACAGTAATTGATAGGAGCCATACGAGAAGTCTTAAATATGATTTTGCAGTACAAAGAGGCAAGCCTAAGGGGATTCTACCATTGTGGGTGGCAGATATGGATTTTAAGACGTCCTCCTACATCCTTGAAGACTTAGAGAAGATGAATAACCATGGTATCTACGGCTATAGTGAGCCAGAAGCAAGCTATTTCGAAGTGGTCAAAGCATGGATGGCAAAGCGCTATGAATGGGAAGTGCAAGAAGAGTGGCTCGTAAAGACGCCAGGTATTGTGTATGCACTGGTAATGGCGATACGTGCGTATACGCAAGCAGGTGAGGCGGTGATGATTCAACAGCCTGTGTATTATCCTTTTAGTGAGGTGATACAAGACAATCAGCGTAAACTGGTAGTCAATACACTGCAGCAAGATGAAAAGGGTCACTATAGCATGGACCTTGAGGACTTTGAAAGGCAAATAATCACTCAGCATGTCAAAGTATTCGTGCTATGTAGCCCCCACAATCCTGTAGGTAGGGTATGGACGGAAGAAGAGCTCCTAAGGGTAGGGGAGATTTGTCTTAAACATCAAGTCATCGTCGTAAGTGATGAGATTCATGCAGACTTTACTTTTAAAGGAACACATACTGTTTTTACACGTGTCCAAAAAGCATATGAAGACATTAGCATTATATGTACATCGCCTAGTAAATCTTTTAATATAGCAGGGTTACAAGTAGCTAATATATGGATTGCATCAACTAAACTGAGAGAGAAGTTCAAACAGCAAATGCGGGCATCAGGCTACAGTCAATTGAATGGAGCTGGCCTGGTAGCATGTGAAGCAGCGTATAGAGACGGAGCGGAGTGGTTAGATGCAGTGATTCAGTACATCGCGGCAAATGCAAACTATGCAAAAGCCTTTATAGAAGAAAGAATGCCTAAAGTCAAGGTGGTGGACTTAGAAGGGACGTATCTGATGTGGTTGGATTTTAGGGCATATGGATTAAGTGATGAAGACTTAGACTGGCGTATGATCTATGAAGCTGGGGTATGGTTGGATAAAGGGGGGCTTTTTGGAGAAGCAGGCAAAGGTTTTCAGCGTATCAATCTTGCATGTCCTAGAAGTATTTTAACAGAAGCATTAAAGAAGATAGCTGATGCTTTTCAGTAGATTAAAAGAGAAAATAGAAAGATTGTAAGTTAAACTGGTGTCATAAGAGTAAAAAAATGTTAAAATTGTAAGTATCCTAGAACGATAAGCAAGAGGGAAGAAGGAGACTACGATTTTGACAAATTTATTTGAAGCAATGAAACAACTTTCAGATGAACAAGTAAGAGAGCAATTAGCACTGTTTGAAGTTTTCACAGTGGCTAATGTATATAAAGATGCGGGGTATAAAGTAGCGAAGCGCTTGGTCAAAGCCACCCATGTGGTGACAGGACTTATGAAGCGTCAACCTTTGCAAGAACCAGAAGGGTTTGCTATAGATGAAGCCCTACAGCAGCATAAGTTGGCGAGAGAAGAGCATCCAAGAGAACGTCTGGAGCTAGAGCTTAAGGGGCTTTTAGCAGATAGATGTGGGTTAGTAGGGGATGTATCTGAAGAAGTGCTTTCAGTAGCGGTCATTAATGACGCTGCGGAAATCTACAATTTAAAAGAAGAGCTTTTGCCATCTCAAAAAGCAGACTGGATCACCAAGTACTACCGCGCAGAGAAAGAGCCTGTAAAGATGGTGAAGTACCTTTTAGTACAGTTTATAGCTACTAGTGCAGAAGCTTATGGGAAGTCATTTACAGTAAAAGATGCTGACTTACCAAGCTTCATAGAGTCTCAAGGTAAGAAAGACTTGATACAAGCACACCAAAAGTTAAATCAGCAACATGAGAAAAATACAGCAACCTATGATGTGGCCATCCAAAAGCTCTTCGAAAACAATCAGCGTATTGCAGCGAAAAATAAGTTTATCGAAGAAGAAGAGCATCATCAAGCATCACTTCAAGAGGCTATCCAGAAACTACAAGAAAAAGTGGCAAAAGAAGTAGCAGAAAAAGAAATAGCTATGAAAAACACTCAGATTAATAGTTATGAGCGTATGCTTAAGATGAGTAAGGAAGAAGTGAAAAGTGCTGAGCTTTATAGGGATAGATGGAAGAAGGATAATGAAAGCTTAACCAAAGAAGTGGAAAAAGCACTGATAGAAAAAGAAGTGACCACTAAGAAGCTACAAGAGGCAAGTGAAGCAAGGCTTAAAGAACGTGAGACAAAGTGGGAAGAAGTATACCATGACTTTAGCTTTGAACCAAAATGCTCAGAATCCATGAAGCATCTAGCAAGTGAAGGGGAAATACGCGACTGTGAACGTGTGCTGATGGAGCTTCATCAGATGGTGGATAAGAAGGCGATGGGCTGGCGAGAGATAGATGACTATCTTGATGAAAAGTATAAGTGTCTACTAGAAAGTAAGACACTGCATTACTTCTTATTTAGCTATAGCAATAATGATGTAGGGATCTTAGTTTATGAAGTGGCAGAAGATCCGTCAGAGAAAGTAAAGATTATCCATCTGGAAGTAGTAGAAGAGGCATAAGCCACAACATAGATTAAATATAAAACACCTGTACAAGGCATGTCTTTTGTACAGGTGTTTTATATTTAATTCAGATTTAACCTTCATTTAATGCCGCTTTGATAGGATAAAGCAATACGAAGACTACAAAGAGGAGGAAGAAGGATGGTTGCAGAGAGTGAATTGATAGATGTATTGATTCTACAAATCAAGAGGGGAAGGTATAAGGCAGAAGATCAATTACCATCAGAAAATGAACTTGCAAGAAAATATGATTTACCAAGGATAAGTGTGAGGCGGGTTTATGAAAAGCTAGAGCAAATGGGCTATAGCTATTCAAAGCAAGGGAAGGGGCGTTATGTGTGTAAGCGGATGGCACCTCTAGACTTAGTGTTAACGGGGAATGAGAGTTTTACGAGTAAAATGAAGAGCCAAGGGTATCCGTTAGTATCAAGAAATAGAGGGTGTAAACCCATCGCGTACAATAAGCGTATCTACGAGAGGCTAGAGATACCAGAGGAGGATTGTGTCTATAAAATCGTACGTGAGCGTCGTGTGGATGACATGTGTGTGGCGATTCATATCTCTTACGTGGCCCAGTCTGTATTTCCGGAGATTGCAATAGAGGGAAAGGAGATTTTGTCCATGTTTGCGTACTATGCACGGAAAGGCTTTGATACATTTGCTGATGAGCCCAGTACCTTAAGTGTAGCCTATGGGAGTGAGCAGGAACGTAAAGTGTTTGGATGCTTGGGGATGGTCCCGCTTCTTACTGTAGAGGGACGATGCAGAGATCAAGTGTCAAAGCAGGTATTAGAATACACACAGATCAAGTACCGTGGAGATTGTTTTAAGTATAAGTTGGGATAGGTGTGTGTTAAGTCTATGTTAAGGGAGAGGGGATTTCTTAACACAAGCTTAACGCCTGCAAACTTGGCGACAAGCTATAATGAGGCTGTAATCTAAATGAATGTAAGGAGTGAGTACCATGAAAAAATGGTTAGTATTCATAACAGTAGCAACAATGTCTATGCAGTTATTAACAGGATGTACGACGACAACAGCGGAACAAGGAAAGAAAGGCAATGAGAAGGAACTTAATATTTATACAGCACTTGAGGATGATCAAGTGAATGATTATCTAGAAGGGTTTAAAGCACAGTATCCTTCTGTACAAGTGAATATCACAAGGGATTCCACAGGAGTCATTACTTCGAAGTTACTTGCGGAGAAAGATAACCCAGTAGCAGATGTGGTATGGGGATTATCAGCCACCAGCTTACTTGTGCTTGATCAAGAAGGGATGTTAGAGGCTTACGCACCAGAAGGCGTGGAGCGTATACTGCCTGAATTTAAGGATAGTAGTGCGGTGCCTAAATGGGTAGGAATCGATGCATGGGAGACAGCTTTCTTGGTTAATAAAGAAGTACTTGAATCAAAGGGAATCGATACAGTCCCTACGTCTTATGAAGATCTAATCGATCCTAAGTATAAAGGTTTAATCGCCATGAGTAATCCAGCATCTTCAGGTACAGGACTCCTTACTGTTAACGGTGTCTTACAACTGATGGGAGAGGAAGAAGGCTGGGCGTACCTAGATAAGCTTCATGACAATGTGGCGGTATATCTACATTCAGGTTCACAGCCAGCAAAGATGGCTGCAACGGGTGAGTATGGCATCGGCGTTTCCTTTGGGTATCGTTGTATCAAGTCAGCAAATGAAGTGGGAAGCACCATTGCAGAAGCAGTATTCCCAGAGGAAGGTTCAGGATGGGATTTAGAAGCTAATGCACTGATTAAACGGGACGAGACAAAAGCCATTGCAAAGACATTTCTAGACTGGGCAATCTCTGATGAGGTGATGGTGAAGTATGGGACGAATTATCCTATAGTAGCCATTGGTACAGAAGGGAATATGCCAGCGGGATATGAAGGAAATCCTGTGGACCAATTGATTAAGCCCAATGATTTTAATTGGGCAGCAAAGAATAGGGATGCCATTTTAGATGAGTGGAGCAAGCGATATGATGGCAAAAGTGCCTCAAAGGAGTAGGGAGTGGAATCATGAGCGTTAGTCTTAAAGTAGAAGAAGTCAGCAAGTCTTATGATAAGAATCAAGCATTACATAAAGTGAGCATGACTATTAACAAAGGTGAGTTTGTATGTTTGCTAGGTCCATCAGGATGTGGAAAGTCCACTTTGTTAAGGCTTATAGCAGGCCTTGATAAGCCAAACGAAGGCAAGATTTATATTAATGATAACGATGTGACACATATGCCACCAGCAAAGAGAAAGTATGGCATTATGTTTCAATCCTATGCATTGTTTCCCAATTTAACGGCTTATGAAAATGTCGCTTATGGACTTCGCAATAAAAAAGTAAGCAATGCCTCGTTGACTCAGCAGGTCAATGCGTTGTTTGAGATGATTCATCTAAAAGAAGCTATGAATAAGTATCCTTTACAGTTATCAGGAGGCGAGCAGCAGCGTATCGCTCTAGCAAGAGCCCTTGCGACCAATCCAGATTTTCTGCTGCTGGATGAGCCTTTATCTGCCTTAGATGCTAAGGTAAGACTGAGTTTGCGTCAGCAAATATGTGAGATTCAAAAGCGTATGAAGCTAACTACCATTATGGTTACCCATGACCAAGATGAAGCACTGACTATGGCAGATCGCATCATTGTCATGAATAAAGCAACCATCGTTCAAGAGGGGACACCCGAGCAAATCTATGAACAACCAAGGAGTTTATTTGTGGCGGACTTTATTGGCACCATTAATTTTATACAGCGTGAGAAGAAACTATTAAAGCTTCCTATACAGAAAGATGTTTTAGCCATAAGGCCTGAAAAAATACGGATAAGTCATACATGGACCAAAGAATCTATACATGCAAAGGTAGAGCAAATAGAGTTTAGAGGATCTTACTACAGAATTGCAGCGAGGACACAACTTGTAGAAGACAACGTGAAGTTACTAATTGACTTACAAGTCACACAGTTTGCCGAGATGCAATTGCGGGAAGGGGATAATATGTATCTGACTATTCCACAGGAGCATATGCTTCATTTTGACAAGGAATAGGAGAGAGGACATGGAAGAGAAGAAAATAAAGAAAGTAAAGAGTAGCCTAAAGAAGTGGGCGACGACAGTGACTTTAGAGGAATTGATACGGGGGAGTGCTATCTATGGCATAGCTACTTTTTTGATGCTTTGCCTCATACTGCCGCTAGGGACGTTATTCTTAAAGGCGTTCCAAGCAAGTGATGGCACCTTTGTAGGACTACAGCATTTTATCAGTTATCTAAGTAGCCCCCATCAACTCCGTTCTATTACCAATACCTTTTTTATCGCCACAGTATCCACGTGCTTTTCTGTCACATTAGCCTTTGCTTTTGCTTATGTGTTATCAAGAAAAAATGTACCATGGAAGCATTTCTTTAGGTATGTGGGCATGCTTCCGCTTTTTGCACCGACAATGCTACTAGGGATATCGCTTATCTATCTTTTTGGTAATAAAGGCATCTTTACAGCCATGGGACTAGGCATTCCTTTGTATGGGCCAGTAGGAATCATCATAGCGGAGAGTATTTACTGCTTTCCAGTGGCAACGACGATTCTGATGGTAGCTTTTTCGGCAGCAGATAATAGGCTTTATGAAGCAGCAGAAACCATGGGGACTTCACCTTTACGGAAGATGCTTACTATTACCCTTCCTAGTGTGAAGTATGGATTAATCAGTGCACTTTTTATTTGCTTTACTTATAGCTTTACAGACTTTGGTGCCCCTTCCGTTGTGGGAGGCAACTACAATGTACTGGCAACAGATGTGTATAAGCAGGTGATTGGTCAGCAAAATTTTAATAGAGGTGCAGTTGTAGGCATTATCCTCTTATTTCCAGCTATTGTTTCTTTTTTTGTCGAAAGAGTGACAAGTAGAAAGCAAAGTGCAGCTATGAGTTCGAGGGCGATTCCTTATCGTATCAAAAAACATCCATTGTCAGATCGGGTGGCTACGGTGTTTTGTAGTGTGATCGCAGTGGTTCTCATAGGGTTCTTCATGGTATCGCTGTATGCATCGCTTATAAAGCTTTGGCCTTATAATTTAAGCTTTACTTTAGAACATTATGATTTTACAAAAGTGGCATCAGGGGATGGCTTGAAAGCTTTTAAGAATTCGCTTTGTATAGCAGGTCTTACAGCAGGGGTAGGCACTGTCATTACTTTTATGACAGCGTATTTCATTGAGAAAACTAAAGGATTTGAGCGTATACGTAAACTTATTTATTTTTTAGCTATTACACCACTAGCTGTACCAGGGACTGTCATTGGCTTAAGCTTTATTCTGTTTTTTAATACAAAAGTATTTCACATACCGTTTACCTCATATGGGGTAATCAATCCTTTGAGTGGGATTTATGGAACGCTATGGATTTTGGTATTGGCCAATACAATTCACTTTTTTTCAGTTCCCTTTACAACGGCAATGACTGCGCTAAAGAGGCTAGATAAAGAGTTTGAGACCGTATCGGATGCCATGGGCATTCCTTTTTATAAGACACTTAGACAAGTGACATTGCCTATGTGTATGCCAGCATTAGTAGAAATGGCTGTGTATTATTTTGTCAATGCCATGATTACTGTATCGGCAGTAGTATTCTTATATGCACCGACGATTAAGATTGCTGCAGTAGCCATTGTAAATATGCAAGATGCAGGGGATGTGGCACCAGCTGCCGCCATGAGTATCATTATCTTAATCATCAATCTGATGGTACGGCTAACGTATGAGGGGATGAATAAATGGATGCAAAGACGCAATCAAGGAGGGAAAAGATGAACCGTAATCGTAGAACGAAAATTTTGATAGAGGGTACACCAGCATTGCCAGCAGTCTTAGGAGAGCAAATCGAAAAGCAGTATCAAGTTCACGTAGTAGAAGCGCCCAATCCGGGGCTTGTCATGGTAAAGGCAAGAGAAAATGCAAAAAGAAGCCTCTTTTATCTTGGAGAAGTATTTGTCACAGAAGCGAAAGTAGAAATCAATGGGCACATTGGACTAGGGATTGTACAAGGCACTAAACCAGAACTTGCAAGGCAGCTCGCAATCATTGATGCTGCGTATAAGGGGCAACTTAAAGAGACACAAGGATGGGAACCACTTTTGTTACAAGAGGAAGCTCAGATAGAAAGAGCTCGCTTAGAAAAAGAAGCAGCGCTTCTGGCTACAAAAGTTCAGTTCGATACTATGAGTGTGTAAGGGCAAAGACCCTAATAAAGAAAAGGATAGGATAAGAGATGGAATTAGAAAGAGTTCATGCTATACAGCAGGCATATCGTAAGGTATTAGAAACATTAGCAAGACCCGGACACATTGAAACGGTGCAGATAGAAGGGGAAGCTTTACAATTAGAGGCACCCACATTTAAAGGAACGTTAGTGATGATGTTGATGCTTTTAGATGCAGAAGTATCCTTTCATGTCGTATCACAAGAGGAGCAAGTAAGCCATTTTATCACCAATATGACTTATGCAAAAGCCACATCTGTAGATGAAGCAGACTATGTCTTTGTACTTCAAGATGCTACGGAAACGATGCTCATGGGGGCGATGGCAGCGGCTAAGAAGGGGGATTTAATCGACCCACAAAAGTCAGCGACGTTCATCATGGAAGTATCTGAAGTGAGTGGCAAAGAAGAACTAATACTAGAAGGACCAGGTATTAAAAATCAAAGCTTTATGAAGTTAGGACAGCAGACTGGCTGGCTAGCGTTACGTACTCAAAAGAATAGCGAATACCCTTTAGGGATTGATATGATTTTTGTAGATTCAGTAGGGCATGTAGGAAGCTTACCAAGAACGACACAGGTAAGGAGAGGAGGAGACAAATCATGGGATATGTAGCAGTTAAAGGTGGTACGGCTGCCATAGAAGCATCTATCGAACGCCTCGAATACGAGCGTCTAAAAGGTGGTACGACACTAGAAGTGCAAGCTATACAAAATGGTATGAGAGGGCTTATTGATCAAGTGATGTCTGAAAGTAGTCTGTACTCTAAAGAATTGGCAGCACTAGCCATTAAACAAGCAGAGGGAAGTATGGAAGAAGCGGTTTTTCTATTACGTTCTTATCGTTCCACACTCCCACGTAAACACTATACCCAAATAGCGGATACAGAAAAAATGCATAGCCTTCGAAGGATCTCCGCAAGCTTCAAGGACATTGTAGGTGGTCAAATACTGGGTGCGGCCTATGATTATACCCATCGTCTCTTAAATTTTGATTTGCTAGATGAAAAAGCAAAAGACGTAGAGAAGTGGCTTCAGGCATTTCATCAGAAGCATGAAAATAAAGAAAAGCAGCAAGGTATCGGGCATTTACCGAAAGTAACGACGCAGTTGCGTAAGGAAGGCATTATTCCAATGTGTATAGACAGTGATGAAGAGCCGATAGATATCACCAAGGGGAATTTAGAGTTTCCTACCACCCGTAGTGTGCGCTTGCAAATGCTTACGAGGGGGCAGACAGGCGCTATGACGTCATTAGGTTATGCAGCTTTACGAGCATATGGGGATTCACATCCAACAGTAGGGGAACTACGCATTGGCGAATTGGCATTATACGTAGGGGATCCACTAGAGAATGGGGTTCCAGAGGAAGAGTATTACATAGGACAAATAGAAGTGACAGAAGTGGAGTCTCTCATTCCAAGGACACAAGAAAGCGAAAGTGGACAAAAAGAGATGGTGCTAGATATGGGGTATGGGATTTGTTACGGCCAAAATGAAACGAAGGCCATTGCCATGAGTATACTGGACCACTGTCTTGAGTTAGGGGATAAAAGAAATCCTGTACAAGATGAAGAATTCGTCTTATTAGACATCGACTCAGTAGAATCCTCAGGGTTTATTTCCCACTTGAAGTTACCGCACTATGTCACCTTCCAATCCAAGTTAGATACAGTACGTAAAACTCAGAAGACAGAGGAGAAGGAAGGAGAAAAACACCATGCAGATCAGTTATAATTTTGCGTTCTTTGATGAAGGCTCTAAAAGAGAAATTCGCCGAGCTACTTTGAAGGCTGTAGCCATACCAGGTTATCAGGTGCCTTTTGCATCAAGAGAGATGCCTATAGGGCGAGGATGGGGAACGGGAGGACTTCAACTTACATTATCTTTAGTGGGGAAAGATGATGTGCTGAAGGTGATAGACCAAGGGTCTGATGAGTCCATCAATGCCGTAAATATCAAGAAACTCATCGTCAAGACAACGGGCGTAGAAATCACAGATGCCACAAGGGAAGCTACACTTATTCAGTCAAGACACCGCATTCCAGAAGTGCCGTTACAAGAAGGGCAGGTCCTTGTATTACAAGTGCCTACACCAGAACCACTAAGAGAAGTGGAGCCTAGTGAATACGTAACCAAAAGGTTGCATGCAGAGAATGAATACAGTGGCGCATGGCTTATGCTATTTGAACAAATCGTGAAGTTTGGGAATATGGCCACAGGAGCAGACCATCCAGTAGTAGTAGAGGACCGTTATGTCATGGCTCCAAGTCCTATCCCTAGATACGATAACCCAAAACTTCATCAAAGTGAGGCACTCATCCTTCTAGGGGCAGGTAGAGAAAAGAAAATCTATGCAGTCCCACCTTATACGAAGATTGTGTCCATGGCATTTGATGACTATCCTTTCGAGAGGGAAGTCTTTAAGGGTAAGAAGTGCCGCTTATGTGGTGCGACACAGACTTTCTTAGATGAACTTGTAGATGAACAAACGGGAGAAGTCTACTATCAATGTAACGATACAAGTTATTGCTTAGAGCAACTTAATGAAATGAATGAGTAAAGTGAGGGAATGAAGATGAGTGATTTTGAACAACCAGTGCTTTCCGTACGTCATTTAAAAAAGCAATTTGGTGAAGGATGCAGTTATTGCCAAACAGTAGGGGAAAATCAGCTAGAGAAAAACTACTGCCCACAATGTGGCACAGTTTATGCCTGCCGGGACATTTCTTTTGATGTGTATGGTGGTGAAATACTAGGGGTAGTAGGAGAAAGTGGTAGTGGTAAATCCACTATGATGCAATGTCTGTACTTTGATAAGGAAGTAAGTAGTGGTGAAGCGTATGTTGTGCAGTACAAGGAAGGACTGGCAAATATTTTTGAGGAATCTGCTCAGCAACAACGCTATATCAAAAATTATATATTAGGTAAAGTCTATCAAAATCCTATTTATGGTTTGAAGATGGATTTTTCGTCTATCGCTAACATCGCGGAGAAATTAATTGCAGCAGGTGAACGCAATGTGGGAGACATGATGGCAAGAGGAGAGGAACTTCTAGACCATGTAAACATTCCTTTGTTTCGTATGAAGGAAGCGCCTAAGCACTTCTCAGGAGGTATGCAGCAACGTGTGCAAATCGCAAAGGCACTTTCGAATAACCCGCCGATGTTACTACTAGATGAGATTACGACGGGGCTTGACTTATCAGTGCAAGCCAATGTACTGGATCTCATTAAGCGCATTCAAAGGGAATTAGGCATCAGTATGATAGTGGTATCCCATGATTTAGGGGTGATTCGTATGTTAGCAGACCGAACGATGGTGATGCTTAATGGAGAAGTCATCGAAGAAGGATTGACAGACCAGATTTTAGAGGACCCGCAGCATCCGTATACACAGCAGTTAGTCTACTCATTACTCTAGGAGGTAAGGTATGTATTTGATAACGAATGGTAAAGTAGTAACAGAAAAAGGGATTTTAGAAGGGTATGAAGTACTGGTAGAAGATGACATTATAAAAGGTGTGGAACCTAGTGGCACTTATCGACTAAAAGAAGAGATGCTGTGTATTGATGCAGAAGGTGGGTACATCGCACCAGGCTTTGTAGATATACATTCAGATTATATAGAAACCATCGCATCACCAAGGCCTACAAGTATGATGCCTTTTGAGATGAGTTTAAGAGAAGCAGAACGTAATTTAGTGGGAGAGGGCATTACAACCATTTTTCATTCTTTGTCCTTTTATAAAAAAGATGAATTTGGGCATAAGCCCATACGAGAAGTGCAGAATGTAAGAAGGCTGCTAGATGCTATTCATCAGATGTCAGAGAAAAAGCACTTGATGCGCCATAAGTTTCATGCACGGTTTGAAATTGATAATTTAGATGAGGTGGATTATCTTAGAACATATCTAGAAGAAGGCAAAGTACAGCTTCTGTCATTTATGGACCATACACCGGGCCAAGGACAGTATAGAGATTTGGCATTATACCGTGAGGCCTTAAAAGGCTACGTAGATATTACGGATGCGGGGGTGGATGAGGTCATCGATGAGAATCAACAAAAAGAGAAAATGTCTCTAGAGATGATTCGTGAGATGACAAACTTAGCAAAGGCGTATGGTGTAAGCGTGGCATCACATGATGATGATACCTGCGAGAAGGTAGGGCTTGTCAAAAGTTTTGGGGCTACTATTAGTGAATTTCCTATCACCTTAGAAACAGCTCAGTATGCCAAAGAAGCTGGTATGTACACAGTTGCTGGAGCACCCAATATTTTGTTAGGCGGTTCTCATTCAGGCAATCTATCAGCAGCACAAGCCATACAAGCAGATGCCATTGATGTATTATGTAGTGATTACTACCCACCGGCTATGCTACATGCGGTCTTCAAGATGCATAAAGTGTATGGCATGGACTTAGGGCAGATGTTTAACCTCGTGACGATTAATCCAGCAAGAGCAGTTCACTTAGATCATGTATTAGGTTCTATAGAAGTGGGAAAAAAGGCGGACATACTTGTCATCGAAAAGCATGCACAAGCATTACCTGTGATTCGCTATACAATGGTAGATGGGCATGTGGTATCTCACTTTGATTATAGAGATGGAAAAGAGGTGTAGGTATGGGGTGTTTATTAGAAATTAAGGATTTATCAAAGTCTTTTACAATCCACAGTTTAGGAAAGCACATCAAAGCTTCTCAAGACATCTATATTACTTTGGGGGAAGGTGCCTTTGTAGGCATTACAGGGAAGAGTGGTAGCGGTAAATCGACGATTTTAAAGTGTCTATACCGTACCTATATCCCAGAGACAGGTGAGATTTGGTATGACTCTAAAAAGTTTGGGCGTTTAGACCTGGCACAGGCGACAGAAAGGCAGATGCTTTATCTAAGAAAATATGAGATTGGTTATGTATCACAATTTCTCAATGTCATGCCACGTATGACTGCACGACAAGTCGTAGAGCAAGCTGTATTAGAAATGGGGCATGATAGGCTGCACGCAGAAGCTGAGGCAGAAAAAATGCTACGTCACTTCGAACTGCAAGAGGCGTTGTGGGATAGCTATCCAAATAACTTTTCGGGCGGTGAAAAGCTTAGATTAAACATTGCTAGAGCAATGGTAAAACGTCCGAGGTTACTCTTGCTGGATGAACCGACAGCAAGTCTTGATCATCAATCAAAGCAACGTGTAAAAGAACTTATCGAGCAGCTTAAAAAAGAAGGAACGACCATGATTGGTATTTTTCATGATATCGAGTTTATGGAAGGCTTATGTGACAGGACTTATAATATGCAGGCAGGTGTCATGGTATAGAAAAAGAGTAGCTATAAAAAGCAGAATGGAGGCGTAGAGATGGGAGCAGATTTACATATTCATACCACGATTTCAGATGGTTCATGGACCGTAGAGCAAGTGATAGAAGAAGCTAAAAAACAAAGCCTTACCCATATTGCCATTACAAATCACGACACAGTGCAGGGGTTAAAAGAGGCAATTCATTTAGGTAAGGCAGCAAATATTCAGGTCATTCCAGGTATTGAGATTTCGGCCTATGATTATACAAATAATCGGAAAGTGCATCTACTAGGCTATGATTTTCAATTAGATGCACCCCATATGAAAGCACTCTGCGAGCCACTGCTGAAAAGGCGTCATGAAAATACGGTGTGGCAAATCCGAAAACTGCAAGCGTTAGGCTACCATATTTCTGAGTGTGAAATCCTTAAAAGAGCAGAGACAGGTGGCGTGGTGTATAAGCAACATATTATGGAAAAGTTGATACGTCAGGGGTACACAGATAGCATTTATTCACCTTTATACCGTGAACTTTTCAAAGGGAATGGACCGTGCAATAGAGATATTGAATATGTAGATGTATGGGATGCACTAAAGGCGATCAAAGATGATCAAGGAATAGCTGTACTAGCACATCCAGGACAGCTGAATTCCTATGAACTTATTCCAAGTCTTGTGGCATGTGGGCTAGATGGTATCGAGTATGCCCACAAGGATCATACGCCAAGTGACCATCAGAAGATAGAATCGTATGAAAAGGCCTATAATTTAATCTTAACAGGTGGTAGTGACTTTCACGGGGCATATGGGCAGGGGCAAGAACAGATAGGAAGATGGCAAGCTCCTAAGGGGTACGGTCTTGAGAATTGGATGAAAAAAGTTTAAAATAAAGGCTGAATGACATAATGTACCAACGAAAAGGAGAACACCATGAGATTACAAAATAAAGTAGCAGTCGTTACAGCATCTACAAGAGGAATAGGTCTTGCTTGCGTGAAGCGTTTAGCACAGGAAGGTGCCACAGTGTATATGGCAGCTAGAAACGTAGAGCGTGCACAAGAGATTGCCACAGAATTAGGTACTTTAGGGGCCAGCGTAAAAGTCGTGTATAACGATGCCACAGTGAAGGAAAGCTACAAGACAATGATCGAAGAAGTAGCTGCACAAGAAGGTAGAATAGATGTATTAGTTAATAACTTTGGTGGTTCTGATCCGAAGACGGATTTAGATATTAAGCACACAGCTTATGAGGACTTCATGGGGACGATGGATATGAATCTAGCAAGTGTATTCCTCACAACGCAAGCTGTCATCCCACATATGATTGCAAGTGGTGGTGGAAGCATTATCAATATTTCATCAGTAGGTGGTGTGATACCAGATATCTCACAGATTGGTTATGGCACAAGTAAGGCTGCTATCAACTATCTCACAAAGCTTATAGCTACCCAGTGTGCGAGAGATAACATTCGTTGTAACGCGGTATTGCCAGGTATGACAGCTACAGATGCAGTGAATGATAACTTATCAGATGCCT
>JBOFIT010000034.1:0-15774 GCA_051650305.1 Cellulosilyticaceae bacterium | reverse complement strand
CCATCTCATAGACTTTTCTCTCGTCTTGAGCAAGATTTGCTAAGTTCACACCTTCTTCTGTAGGAATAATCGCATGGTGGTCAGATACTTTACTATTATCCACAAAACTCTTATTCGCCTTGATACCATTTCTTAAAATCTGTGCTACTGCACTTTTAAAGCTCCCTACCGCTACTGCACTTAGTCTTTCTTTTAAAGTAGGTACGATGTCTTCTGAGATATATCTGGAGTCTGTACGTGGATACGTAAGCACCTTATGATTCTCATATAGTCTTTGCATAATATTAAGGGTTTCCTTAGGGCTAAAGCCATAACGCTTATTGGCATCCCTCTGAAGTTCTGTAAGGTCGTAGAGTCCTGGTGCATACTGCTTCTTCGGTACAGTCTTCACTTCTACTACCTGAGCCGTTTTGCCTTCTACTTTTTTAAGGATAGCTTTTGCTTCTTCTTCCTTATAAAGGCTATTTCCTTTGTCACTTCCCCACTTAAAGTTAACACCTTTAGCTTTAGCCACTAATTGATAGTACGGTGTAGGCTTGAAGTTCTTAATCTCTTCTTCTCTTTGTACCACCATATTTAAAGTTGCTGACTGTACACGTCCTGCTGAAAGCTGTGCATTGTACTTACAAGTAAGGGCACGGGTTACATTAAGCCCTACTAGCCAGTCTCCTTCTGCACGGCATACTGCCGCACGGTATAAGTTCTCGTATTCTTTGGCATCGCGTAATTTCTTGAAGCCTTCAAGGATTGCTTTATCTGTCACTGATGAAATCCAAAGACGCTTCATTGGTTTCTTCACGCCAGATTTTTCGATAATCCATCTCGCTACGAGTTCCCCTTCACGGCCTGCATCTGTCGCAATGACGATTTCACTTACATCTTTACGATGAAGAAGTTCTTTAACGATGCCAAATTGCTTGCCGCCACCTTTAAGTACCACTAACTTCATTTGCTTTGGTAGCATCGGAAGTGTCTCCATACTCCAAGTCTTGTACTGATTCCCATAAGCCTCTGGATCTGCAAGCCCTACTAAATGGCCTAGTGCCCATGTGACGATGTATTGTTTACCTTCTATAAACCCGTTCTTCTTTTCGTTACACTTCAAAACTTTTGCTATATCGCGAGCCACACTGGGCTTTTCTGCAAGTACTACTATTTTCGCCATGTTGTTCTCCATTTTTTCTTATTTTGCTTCTATTATACCCCATCCTCTACTAGGTTGAAACCCTACGGTACTTTTATTCCGCCTTCAACCATTTCTTATAAGTACTATCTATCCCCAGTGCGCCTAAAGGTGCTGTCAGCACAATAGCTATAACTGCCACCGTAAGTACCATCTCCCCACAAGGAAGGCCCATCGCAAGTGGAATGCCACCTATAGCAGCTTGCACCGTAGCTTTCGGCATATACGCCAGCACACAAAAAACTCTTTCCTTAAAACTAAGCTTTGTCTTCACTAAACACACCATCACACCAATCGCTCGGAACACAAGCGCAAAGCCTATAAGCCCTAACGCAGGTAGTGTAGACTTAAGCGCATAACTTAGGTCTACTGTACTTCCTACTAATACAAACAGTAGGATTTGTGCTGCTAACCATAGCTTTGTAAATTTAACCGAAAGCCTTTTTGCCAATACTGCATACTCTCTATAAATCACAATCCCAATAGTCATAATAGCAATCAACCCTGAAAAAGGTAGAATATCCTTCATGCCATCTTCTAACCCCACAAGTAGAAATGCCATACTTAAGAAAATGATGACTTTACTCGAATCCCTTAGATGCACCTTTTTAAAGAAGTAAGTCAATCCTAATCCTATGGCGATCCCTGCACCAATCCCTAGCACAATAGAGATCGGTACATTCATCAATGTACTTGCACTAAAGCTCCCACCCGCTGCCATCCCTGTGAACGAAGTAAATAATACAATAACAAAAATATCATCCACCGATGCCCCTGCCATAACGAGCTGCGGAATACTTTTGTCACAGCCATACCCCTCATCCATAAGTTTTAGCATCCTCGGTACGATAACAGCTGGGGATACTGCTGCCAGTACCGTTCCAAGAATAGCAGCCTCTATCAGACTTACCCCAAATAATACAGGTGCCATAATAAGTACACCTGTAATCTCAAACACCGCTGGTACAAAGCACATCAATACTGCCGGTCTTCCTACTTTCTTTAAAGCCTCTAAGTCTAACCCTAGCCCAGCTCGTATAAGGATAATCACAAGTGCCATCTTTCTAAGGTCTGGCGCAATCTCTAAAATAGTAGGATCTAGCACCCCTAAAGCGTAGGGGCCTAGTACCATTCCTGTCAAAAGCATTCCCACTAAATCAGGTAATTTGCATTTCTTAGCAATACTACTAAGTACCATCCCACACAAAAAAATCAACGCTAAACTCGTAAGCATAATCTCTCCTCCATTTGTTTTTCACCACAAAAAAAGCTGGTAACCCCGTGAATAATCACAGAAGTCATCAGCTTAATAGTAGCGGTTTTGATTGTATAAACCAAGGGAGTACTTCATTCCCTTTGTATTTAATTATATTTATCGTAGCACTTAAGCTCCTTCTTGTCAAACGCCTTTTATACATTTTCAAGCCGTTTAGTTTATACATTTTCATTGTTTTTATGCATATAATTAGCGTTTTTATTCATCTTTATGTAAATTTATACTTGCTTTTTATCTTTGCAACCTTTATAATCATACCTAAATGATATTAACATAATTCAGTTCGGAGGGGTTTTATATGGGTAATGCAAGTTTACAAAAAAGAATAGCATTCATTCTTAAAAATTTAAAATTTATTGTACCTTCTTTAATAGGTATATTCTTATTTATGATTCCTATCTCTCAAGACGGCAATGTAACGATTCCAGTCGCTATTTTGTCCAATGCACTTCTTGAGGTATTAACACCAGTTCTTCCATACCTTTTATTCGGTACCATCATTATCACTGCTATTGGCTCACTGATTGCGGTGTGTTTCAAACCAAAATGGCTTATGGACAATGAGTTCTTACATAATCTTTTTTATGTAGCACCTGTATGGTTTGTTCTACGTATGTTAGCTGCTGTATTTATAAGCTGTACACTTTTCGGCATCGGCCCTGAAATCGTATGGTCAGAACTTACTGGAGGACTTATCTTAGATGGTCTACTCCCTACATTGTTCTCTATCTTCTTCTTTGCAGGCCTTCTACTTCCATTACTCCTTAACTTTGGTTTACTTGAGTTTGTAGGGTCTCTACTTGTAAAGCTAATGCGCCCAATATTTAAACTACCTGGTCGTTCAGCTATCGATTGTATCGCATCATGGCTAGGTGATGGTACGATTGGTGTCCTTCTTACAAGTAAACAATACGAAGAAGGTTTTTATAGCGAGCGTGAAGCTACCATCATTGGTACTAACTTCTCACTTGTATCTATTACATTCAGCCTTATTATTATCAATGAAGTAGGACTTGCTCATTTATTCATACCATTCTACCTTACAGTAACAGTTGCTTGTATCGTTGCAGCTATTCTCGTACCAAAGTTTGGTCCTCTTAAGAAGAAACAAGATGTTCTTTTCGATGGTACAGAAAAAACACCAAGCGAAGAACTTCCTGAAGGTTACACTGGCATCAGCTATGGCTTTGAGCGTGCTGTTGCACGTGCTGAAAAGCAGAGTTTTATCAAATCAATGGTTATTGATGGTTCAAAAAACGTCCTTGATATGTGGCTAGCTGTCATCCCTATGGTTATGGCTATTGGTACAATCGCTCTTATCATTGCAGAGTTTACACCATTCTTCAAAATCCTTGGCCTTCCTTTCGTACCATTACTTTCAGTTCTTGGTATTCCAGAAGCGATGGCAGCTGGACAAACACTCATTGCTGGTTTTGCAGACATGCTCCTTCCATCTGTAATGGCGACATCTGCTGGCATCGAGTCTAACCTTACTTTATTTGTAATCGCAAGTATTTCTGTATCTCAACTTATCTACTTATCTGAGGTAGGCGCTGTACTACTTGCTTCAAAAATCCCTGTAAACTTAAAGGAACTTTTCATCATCTTCCTTCAAAGAACGCTTATTACCCTTCCAGTCATTGCACTGTTCGGACATTTATTCGCTTCGATTGGATGGCTATAAAAAAGTGGGCTGTTGCTTATGCAATAGTCCACTTTTTTTATTCCTAGCAACGTAAAAAAAGTCCTTTATTTCAGAAAAGGTCGCTTCCGCTCCAACATTTCTTCCATAAAGGATTTTTTACTTGGATGGCATTAAAACCTGGGAAGTGTTGTGTTTTTTCGCAACAACCACTTTTTACCTAATAGCTTCTACATAACGTTTTGTGATGTCCATAGGTCTTGTGATGACGGTTCCTACGACAGCTGCATGGACGCCATATGTCATGGCTTCTTTTAGTTGATCAGGTGACCAGATGCCGCCTTCTGCAATAACTGGAATACGAAGGTCAGCTACAAGGCGTTTCATCATCTCATAGTCGGGCAGTGTCTTTCCTTTTGTATAGGATGTATATCCACTAAGGGTTGTGCCTACAAAGTCAAAGCCTAATGCCTGTGCGTTCATACCCTCTTCATAGGTGGAGCAATCCGCCATAAAGAGCTGGTCTGGGTACCGGCTTCTTACTTCTTTGAAGAAGTCTTCTAGAGATACCTCATTCGGGCGCATACGTGCTGTTGCATCAAGTGCGATAATCTCTACCCCTATTTCTACAAGCTCTTCTATCTCTTTCATAGTTGTTGTGATGTAAATCTCACATTCTGGATAATCCCTTTTGACAATACCTATAATAGGAAGATCTACAACTTCTTTGATAGCTTTGATATCCTCTTGGCTATTGGCACGTATACCTTTCGCCCCTCCTAACATCGCTGCATAAGCCATACGAGACATAATATATGAACTATGTAATGGCTCATGTTCTAATGCTTGGCAAGATACGATAAGTCCACCTTTTATTTGCTTTATTACTTGTTCTCTATCCATCACATTTACTCTACTCATCATCTCATCCCTTTATCTCATAAGTTGTGTTGCGAGATAGCTTGCTCCCAATAACCCTGCACGATTTCCTAATTCAGTATTTCTTATCTTCACATCTCCATAGCTACTCATAATATGATGATGGATACGCTGATTAATGGTCTCTATAATGTATGGTTGCTCCAAGATGCCCCCTCCTAAAAGTACGCAACTTGGATTAAAAATATGAATAAGTGTCGTAAGTCCTATAAGAATCTCATCTAGCCAGCTATCTAGAACTTCCTTCATGTCTCCATTCCCTTCATTAAACTTCCGAAAAAGAATGCGCCCATCGGTACACGTACCATCTCTTTCACTCGCTAATCTAAGAAGAGCTGTCGTCGATGCATACTGCTCATAACATCCTTTATGACCACATCCACAGAGTAACCCTTCTGGATGTGTAACGATATGACCAAACTCCCCTGCTATACCTCTAGCACCTTTATAAATCTTTCGGTCCATAACAATAGCACCTCCTATACCTGTACCATATGTAAGACAAAGAAAGTCTTTCTCATATCGTGCCGCACCATAGATTGCTTCTCCAAGAGCTGCTGCATTGACATCGTTTTCTACCACAACTGGTACTTTAAATCTACTTTGGAGCATCTCTACTACTTTCATACCCGTATAGTTTGGTATATTTTCATTGGCGTAGATAATCTCACCTTTTTCACTATCTACTTGACCTGCGGTACTAATCCCTATGCAGTCATACTCTTTATAGGATGCGATAAGATTGCACACCTTTTCCATTAGATACGGTCCGCCTTTTTTTGCCTGAGAAGGCTCTTCATAGCTAGAAATAATCGTTCCATCTTCTGTGGTCTCTGCAATTTTAAGCATCGTCCCACCAATATCAATAGCTAATATCCGCATACAACCTCCTCCTAATCCAGCTTCACCTTAACAACTATTTTTTTCAGTCCACTTACCCCATATGTGATACCTGGCATATGGGCATCTGTAGGCATACATATGACGAACTTTCCTTTTTCGAGAATGCAGCTACTCTTTGCCTCTCCTTTATAGAAAGCAATGTCCTTGACTTCATCATAAGGCATGGTACATGTCACTTCTTCAAGTGGTGCATTATAGAGAAGTTCTTTGCCTTCTACCACAATCTGAATATCTGCACATCGTCTATGACTTTCATACACACCGTCTTCCATAGCCTTCGGTTCATAATGCATGACATTGGCAAATACTTGATTGCCATCAATAGCCACAAATCCTTCTAACGTTTCCAATGAAGCCCCTAATATAAAATCGATGGCACAATCCATATGTGGATGCATCCCTTTATAAACACCTAGGTTTTTAATTGAATCATAAATCATCAGCGTGCCCTACTTTCTTCAAAGATTACTGACAAAATTGTTGGATTGCTTTTTCAATAAGTGCTGTAGAATAAACGACAACCTCATCGTCTTCTGGTACGAATGCTGGTAGTGGCTCTCGTACGCCACCTATCTCCACCCCTTTTCGACGAAGTATTTCTTTGATGATGGCATACATATTACTCTTACCTCTAAAGAACGATGCGATAATCTCATCTATGGCAAATTGAATTGCCTGTGCTCTTTCCACATCCCCTTCTTTAAAAGCTTTATCCGCTTCAAGGAAAAGTTCTGGCATCGCTGCATATGTACCACCAATACCACCACTTGCTCCCATGATACGTCCTGCTACAAAATGCTCATCCGGTCCATTAAAGACCACACATTCTTCTCCGCCGATTGCTTTAAATTCCTGAATGTCCTGTACAGATGGTGATGAGTTCTTTACCCCTATTACCCTTGGGTTTTCTAGCATTGTCTTATATAAGCCTTTCGTCAATGCCACGCCCGCTAATTGTGGAATATTATAAATCATAAAGTCTGTATGCGGTGCAGCCTCCGACATACGATTCCAATACTGCGCCATGGCATAATCAGGTAAATGGAAATAAATCGGTGGGATTGCAGCAATAGCATCTACACCTAAGCTTTCCGCATGCTTGGCAAGCTCCATACTATCTGCTGTGTTGTTACACGCAACATGGGCAATAATCACCAGATCCCCTTTTACTTCCATTACTTTTTCCAATGTAAATTTACGTTCTTCTACACTTTGATAAATACACTCACCAGATGAGCCGTTCACATAAAGCCCCTGCACACCTTTATCCTTTAAGTAAGTGACAAAAGCTTGGATACGCTCACCACTTACCTTTCCTTCTTCATCATAACAAGCGTATAAAGCTGGAAAAATACCTTCATATTTTTTAAGATTTTTCATTCGATTGACCTCCTGTCAATTGCTTACATTTTTTATTTAGCCTTTAACTGCTCCCATAGTAATACCTTGTGTAAAACTCTTCTGGAATAATATAAAGATAAGAATAATTGGAATTGCTGAGAATGTTGCCCCTGCCATCAACATACCATAGTTTGTGGAAAGTTCAGCTTGAAGCGTCGCAATACCTAACTGTAATGTAAGATTCTCACGTGATGTAAGCATAATGAGTTGAAGGAAATAATCATTCCATGTACTAATAAAAGTAAAGATCGCAAGCGCTCCGATACCTGGTTTAACCATATTGAGTACCACATGCCAAAAAGTCTGAAATTCATTACATCCATCTATTCTCGCAGCTTCTAATAGTTCACTCGGTATACTCTGACTGAATTGCTTCATTAAGAATATTCCAAAAGGCCATCCAACTGCCGGCAGTATAACTGCCCACATACTATCATGAATCCCTAAAGAACTTGCCAATCGAACTAAAGGTACCAGTACTACTTGCTTAGGAAGTGCCATAGATGCTACAAACATAGTAAAAAGAATAGTCCCACCATAAAAACGTTTCTTCGCTAATACATACCCTGCCATAGTGGATACCACACACACCAAGAGCATTGCTATAAGCGATATAATAACTGTATTGATAAACCACTGCCATGCTGGATTGCGTCCAAAAAGATTGGTATAGTTGGCGAAAGTAGGCTCCAACGGAAACCACTCTGGTGGTAGCTTAATCGTTACCTTCTGATCTTTAAAACTCCCTGTTACCACCCAGTAAAATGGGAAGATAAAGAGAAAGGTCAAAACACCAATAACTGCCATTGATAAATAATCATAGATAGTCCATTTTTTCTTCATTTCTTCCACTCCTTTTAGTATTCTACATCTGTGCCTAACCACTTAAACTGTGCAAAGCTAATGATACCTATGATTACCATCAGAATAACACCCATGGCATTTGCATAACCAAAGCGATATTGCTTGAAGGCGGTCTCATATAAGAGGTACATAATCGTACTTGTATTATAATTCGGTCCTCCAGACGTCAGAAGCTGAATGAGCGAGAAGCACTGGAATGAGTTAATGGTAGTAATAACCACAACATAAAGGGTCGTAGGAAGAATACCTGGCATCTTGATATGTCTAAATACCTGCCATCTATTTGCCCCATCTATTTCCGCTGCCTCTATATGAGTCGGATCTAAATTCCCAAGTGCCGCTACATAAAGCACGATAGGCTGCCCCACCGACGTCGTTAGTAACACCACCAAGATACAAAGGAGTGCATACCGTTTATCCGCCAACCACATGATAGGCTGATCAATCATTCCCCACTCCATTAAAATGTAGTTAAGGATACCGTTCATTGGGTCAAAAATCCATTTCCATACGACAACGACAGATACTGTCCCTGTAACAACTGGTAAATAAAATACACCGCGGAAAAAGCTTCGTACATAAGCATTTTTTTCATAAATAGTAACGGATACAATGATACTAAAAAGCACAATAAGGGGTACGACACCTACTACTAACATTACTGTGTTTTTCATGGATTTTAGAAAGTTTGCGTTTTGAAAAAGCTCTATGTAATTCCCCAGTCCCACAAAGTCCATTTTATCCATTGTATAATTAAAAAAGCTTGTTATAATTCCCGTTCCCATTGGATAAATGACAAAGAAGAAGAAAAAGAAAAGTGCTGGAAGAAGAAATAAATAAGATACGAGCGTCTCTCGTGCTTTTAAAGGCCAATGCTCATACCAATTTTTTAGTTTCTTTCCTAATGAAAGCTTCTTTGGCTTATCCGACTCTTTAAGTGTTGTATTTGTTTGCATGTGCCCAATCCCCCTTACTGGTCTTATATGTTATTTAACAAAGAAGGCTACCTACCTTAACAGCAAGCAGCCTTCATTTTCTATACTACTTTTTATTAGCCGCAATAGATGCATTGGACTCTTTAACAAAGTCATCCATCGCTTGCTGAGCTGTCTTATCTCCTGCTAATGCAGCTTGAAGATTTGAGAACCATGCTGGACGCATTGTTGCAAAGCCATCAATTGTGTTATAGTAAGTACCATAGAATTTTGACATGCTAGCATAGAATGCCATGTTGTCATCTCCTGGATATAAGTTTCCGAAGCTTTCTCTAACTGGGAAGCCTTTAGATGCTACAACATTCTTAGGACCCCACTCTGAATCATCACAGATAAACTTGATAAACTCTTTAGATGCTGCAATTTTATTTGCATCACCATTGTCAAATACACAGAAACCATTTACGAGGAACTCAAGATTAGGTGTGCCATCATCTGATGGAAGTGGTAAACTCAGTGGTTTAACACCAGAAGCTTCTAAAGTATCTTTATTATTCACTTCATTAACTGGTGCCCAGAGAAGTGTAGTTGTTACATTACCAGATACAAATTGCTCGATTGCTTCGCCACCATTGTAAGCACTACCATTTACAAGATTGCCTGCTTTTACTTGGTCCGCTGTATATTGTACCGCTTTGACACCATTTGCATCATTGATTGTATATGCTGATAAGTCTTTATCAGTGATACTTGAGCTATAAAGGTTAGATACAAAGGCACGTGTCCCTTGGTCTCCACCTTGACCACTACAGAATACAATACCGTTTTTGTAACCACGTGCTGCTAACTCTTCGTTAAGCTTTGTAAATTCATCAGTAGTCCATGTACGGTCCCCTTCTGTAGGTACTAAGTCCATGAGACCTTCTTTTTCAAGGACAGCTTGATCTACTGCCATGATAAATGGTGCTGATGAGAGAGGATACATCCAATAGCTAGAACCATCTGAGCAAGATGCAAGGACATTCTCATTATTTACATCCTTTTTGAAATCCTCAGTAAACATGTCATCTAATTTAGCTAACTTACCGTTCTTACCATAATCTACGATACGTCCTGGTGCATCAAATAAAATATCTGGTGCTGTACCACCTTGGATAGCGGCAATGATTTTTTCTGGCCCAGAAGTAAAGTCAATCATTTCTACTTTTACATTCACATTTGGATACTTTTCATTAAAAGCTTCTACCATTTGTTTCTCATATTCGCCCGCCGCATATGTAGTCGAGAAGGTTGGGAATGCCCACCACGTTAAGTCTGCTTTAAGTTGAGTAGGATCATCTGGTGGTGTGATCTCTGGAGTAGGTGTCGTCTGTGTCGTCCCTCCATTATTACCACTTGGTTGCTGTGTTGGTGAAGTGGCACATCCTGCAAGCGATGCTGTCAACATGGTAGCCGTAAGCAATAAAGTAAATAGTTTTCTCATAATTGCCTCCTTAGATATATTTGACATATTGTTTATACTTCACCTACCCTTTAGGTGAAATATTGTTTAATCTTACTAACATCATCGTACACCCATTGGAGTGTTTTTTCAATTGTCTTAAAATAACAAAATATTATTTCATTTTAGTTTAATTTTCACAATTTTTATTGTTCTAGTCATAACTTTATTGTACAAACTCATATCATACTTTATACTGTCTTTAAAAATATATATAAAAAAAGCGAGGTTACGCCCATGAGTTCTAATGTTTTTGATAACCTAACCACCTGCTACGGTAAACTTACCCGCTCCGAAAAGAAAATTGCAGACTATATTTTTTCAAATAGAGAAAATGTGGAGTATTTCTCCATTGCTCAACTCGCTGTCCAATGTCATGTTGGCGAAGCTACTATTGTACGTTTTTGTAAATCCCTAGGTTTCGGTGGCTACAATGAATTTAAGCTAGCACTTGCAAAATCTCTTTGTCAGTATGAGACGCCTAATACGACTTCTGACTTCCCCATTTATGGCAAAGTTAATCCACACGATGACTTTAATACCATGTGCCAAAAGCTTTACACCTCTCAAGTCAATGCACTGTCTCAAACCATTGAATTACTGGATGCTACTTCTGTCACAACAGCTGCCCAAATTCTAACTGAATCTAAGAAAGTCTACTGCTTTGGCCATGGTGGTTCTCTCATCATAGCAATGGAAGCTTGGAACCGCTTCCTCTCTATATCGCCAAAGTTCTTTCATATAGCAGATACACATCACCAAGCTGTCATTGCATCACTTCTAGAGCCTGGGGATACCATCCTCTTCTTCTCTTACTTTGGTGCCACACGAGATATGTTAGACATCTTGCCCATCGCCAAAGAAAATGGTGCTAAAGTGATTGTAGTTACTCATTTCCCTGAATCACCAGCAGCATCTTATGCAGACGCTATTTTAGTTTGTGGCTCTAATGAAGGACCTCTCCAAGTAGGCTCTGTAGCTGCTAAAGTAGCTCAACTCATGGTAATCGATGTTCTCTTCAACCAATACTGGTTTATGAATCAAATGCACTGCACCAAAAACCTTGGCATCACAGCTGCTGTTACGGCCAAGAAACTCCTCTAGCTTTCTCCTTTTAATTTATATAAAGCGCATCGTCCCCCCAAGACGATGCGCTTTTGTTTTTGCCTTCTTTATTTGTTTCCCACCTCTTATTCAAATCAAAATCTTTTGCTATACTTTATTTATTCTGTTTGTCAGAAGTTTCCACTTGTGTTTTAGTGTATTTTACCTATTTTATTCCAATAAATCTTCGATACGTTTATATATTTTTATGTTAACTTCGCCCTATTTTATTATTGTTAAATATTTAACTCCTATTTTTCACAGATTGATATTTTTTTAACTTATGTTAACTCATTAATTTTCTAATTCCGAGGCACAATTCTTTTGCCACTTCTCACTGTTTTTTTATCTCATATCTAAATATCTACTTATAAAAAAGGACAAAAAAAAGAGCCTTTCGGCTCTTTCTCATCTATTTATTCGTAAATTTTCTCTTTTTCTTCTCCGTTTAAAACACGAAGTGCACCTTCTGCTAAAGCAAGCATCTCATCTTCTCCTGGAGCTACGATTACTTCTGCGATAAAATCAATACGTTCTTTTAGAAGCCTCACAAATTGGTTTGAATAAGCTACACCACCTGTAATGATAATTCCATCAACTTTTCCTTTAAGAACAGTTGCCATTGCCCCTACCCATTTACAGATTTGGTATGCCATCGCATTGTAAAGCATTTCTGCTTCTTTGTTGCCTTCTGCCATCATATCTTGAACATCTCTTACATCACTTGTTCCAAGGTATGCACTAAGTCCTGCTTTTTGAGATACAAATTCAATAAGTTCTTTTTCTGTATATTTTCCTGAAAAACATAACTTAATAATTTCATCTACTGGTACACTTCCTGCTCTTGTCGGTGCCATTGGACCATCACCATCAATAGCATTGTGTACATCTACAACTTTTCCAGCTTTATGTGCACCGATACTTACTCCACCACCGATGTGTACCACAATAAAGTTTGCTTCGTCATAGCTTAAGTTTCTTTCTTTTGCAATACGCTTTGCAATAGCCTTTTGATTAAGAGCATGGAATTGACTCTTTCTCTTAATACCTGGAATACCTGTAATACGTGCTATATCATCCATTTCATCTGTTGTTACAGGGTCTGTGATGAATGCTGGCATACCATATTCTTTTGATAAATCATTGGCAATAATACCTGCTAAATTAGAAGAATGAAGCATATTATTTGTAAGTCTATCAACCAATGCCTCATTGATTTTATAAGTACCACTTGGAATAGGACCAATAAGTCCTCCACGTGCCGATAGTGCATCAATATCTTTGATTTCTACATTCTTCTCTTTTAAGAAGTCTAAAATCATTGTTTTTCTGTATTCATACTGATCGATAAGCTTTTCGAACTTTGCTAAGTCTTCTGCTTCATGACGTAATACTTGTTCAAATACAAGTTCCTTGTCTTCGAATAAAGCTATTTTAGTAGATGTGGAACCTGGATTAATGGATAAAATCTTATAGTTTGGCATAATAATTGTGTCTCCTATATGTTGTTTTATTCTAGATTATTTTTTCTACCTCGTACTATGCATTGATAAAATTACGTATTCTCTCTAGCAACATTTCTAATGCTACAGAGTTAAATCCCCCCTCTGGGATAATAACGTCTGCACGTTTTTTGCTCGGATCTACGAATTGTTCGTGCATAGGCTTTACAGTATTTAAATATTGATCAACTACTGAATCAATATCTCGCCCTCTGTCTTTAACATCTCGCATAAGTCTTCTTAAAATGCGAACATCTGCATCTGTATCTACAAATACTTTGATGTCACATAAGTCACATAGCTCTTTGTTTTCAAAGATAAGTATCCCCTCAACCATGATAACCTTTGCCGGCTTAACAGTTACTGTCTCTTCCATTCGTGTATGCTCTACAAAAGAGTATACTGGATGTTCAATCGTCTCACCGTCTTTTAATCTATTGACATGCTCGATCAGAAGTTCTGTCTCCATAGCATCCGGATGATCATAATTAAGTTTAACTCTTTCTTCAAAAGGTAAGTGGGAATTTGCTTTATAATAATAATCATGGCATAACATCACCACATCCTCTTTGAAAGCATCTTTTATTTTATGTGCAAAAGTGGTTTTTCCTGAGCCTGTGCCACCTGCTATTCCGATTACGATTGTCTCGCTCATAATTCCCTCCGTCTATTCAAGCTAATTGTTGTTTAAGCTAGTTGTTGTTCATTTTTTATTTTTTCAATCTATCATAACATATTCTTGAGCATTAGAAAACACAATGGCTTTCGTTATATTTTTAACTTATACATGCTCTTCTTTTTTGTTGTTTTACTTATTATTAAGTTTGTGTAATTTAGTTCATAATACTCTATGTAAATTTTGTTTTACAAAAGGTCTTTTTCAGTTATAATGAGTGGAGATTTACATTTTAATATATTTTGGGAGTAAAATATGAAAACTTATAACTATTTTAAATGGCGCATTTGGACAATCTTAGCTTTTTCTTTTGTCATGGCGCTTTTTCATCGTAGTGCTCTTGGCGCTATCTCTACTGATGTCAGTCATTCTTTAGGGCTTACAGCACTTGAACTTAGCAATTTAGCTTCTATTACTTTTTATACTTATGCCATGATGCAAATACCTGCTGGCATTCTACTGGATAGGCTAGGTTATAAAAAAATAAGCATACTCGGTATGCTTTCTACAGGACTTGGCTCTATTTTATTTGGTTTTTCAGCCAATATTGCTCTTGCCTATCTAAGCCGATTTTTAATAGGACTAGGTACCTCAGTTATTTTCATTTCTATACTGAAGGCACAGCAGATTTGGTTTAGCAAAGAAGATTTCACTAAGGCTTCTGGACTTCTTTCCTTTATAGGTAATATAGGTGGTATCGTAGCCACCTTCCCACTAGCACTTCTGGCGCTTTGTATGGGATGGCGCTCTTCCATGATATTTATGGGTGCCCTTTGTATTATTGCAGCCTTACTTATTCACTTCTTTACCGCCAACTCACCTAGCGACTACGGCCTCAATGCTCAAGGTACTGATACTTCTACTTCTAAAAGAAAACATTCTTTATGGACTAGTATAAAAGTTGTTCTTCTATCTTCCCATATATGGCGCAATTTCTTCGTCCTCTTTACCTTAGTTGGTTGTACGACTACCCTTACAGGCTTATGGGGCATTCGCTATCTTGAGACTGTATACCATATGAGCAGTACAGAAGCCTCTTTTTATGTGGCTTTCATTATCTACGGTCTTGTGGCAGGTTCTTTATGTGTCAATAAAATCGCTAGTCTTTTTGATGGCAAGCTCTATCTTTATCCACGTATAAGCTGCATCTTCATCACCTTATGTTGGACTTATATACTGTTCGTTGCCAAAGGTAAGCCACCTCTCGGCATCCTTGTCATCTTATTCTTTATAATGGGCTTCTTGGCTATGTCCCACATTCTTGCCTTTACAGATATTACCCAGTACATTAGTACAGAGAATAGTGGCTTAGCTAGTAGCATCGTCAACTGTGGTGAATTTTTAGGCAGTTCTATTATTGCTCTTATTATTGGAAGCACCTTAGACCTTACATGGACTGGTGAATTGGCAGATGGGGTTCGTATTTACGAGTCTTCTTCCTACACACAAGCCTTTTGGATTTTCTTATTTATTTCTATCCTAGGCATCGCTACTTCCTTTATCGGCACAGGCAAAAAATCTCACACTTAGGGGACTCGTAAAGAATAGCCCCTAACAAAAAGAAGCCAAGCAGAGGATTTCCGAACTTCCTCTGCTTGGCTTCTTTTTATTTTATTTATATCTTCATATGCTTCTTATTGTACACGTAAATTTAACACCATGTACTTGGTCTACTTAAGTATGACGGAAGCTTCGTCTCCGCATTCCCTTTTGCTGAGTTAATCTGCATTTGAGTTAAAAATAAACTCTCGCTCAAATCCGTATCCTTCATATTCGTATCCCTCATATCTGCACCTAAAAAATTAGCTCTTTTTAAACAGCACTTTTCTAAATTAGCCGCAATCATAA
>JBOFIT010000033.1:0-6723 GCA_051650305.1 Cellulosilyticaceae bacterium | reverse complement strand
AAGGTGTACAATTAAATGAACAGTGGTATTATCCATAAAGAAGGTGTGGTGATAAGATGAATTGGGAGAAAGCACTGAATACATTAATCATTATGTTTTGTATCGTCAACTTATTTTTGGGGATTGGGAACTATATGAAGAGTGTAAAGGCCTATGATATCTCACAAGAGCGGATGGATACGACGAAAAGTATTTTGAATGATAGAGGGATTGTACTGGATTGTGACTTACCAAAGTCTTTCCGTCCAGTGAAGACTTTATGGCTAGAAGCGATTCCTGTGGATTCTAAGATGAAAGAAGAAGTGGTAAAGCAAGTTTTTGGAAAAAATAACGACCAGATCATGATTTCCAAGAAAGCTAGTGATGAGCCTTACGAAGAAGATATCGTGGTGTATAGTTATGGAGAAGCGGAATTGGTCTTTCAAGGAAGTACGATTTGTTATCGTCATAAGGCTGTAGAAGAAATGCTAATGCCTCTGAAAAAAGAAAAAGCACTAGCTCTTGCCGCAGACTTTGTAGATACCATAGATATCAAAAAGTCAAATAAAAAAGTAAAAATTGACTATAGAATAGAGTCATCTAAGACCTTTGTGACATATTATGAAGTATACAACAAGTTACCAATTTTTGACAGCTATATTCATATGGAGATTACACCCGCAGGTGTAGTACATGCAGAAATGCAAGGGGTAAAAATAGCAGAAAAAATAGGCACAATAAAACCTTTAGACCCAATCGATAAAGTACTTTTTGATATTGATGAGCAAATGATGCACCAAACACCCCTAACCATAGAAAATGTGGATCTTGGTTATAGTATGAAAAATAGTGAGGGCATGCATATTCTAGACGAAGAAGCTGTTCCTGTGTATAAAATAGATATTAAAGGTTTAAGTGAGCCTATATTTGTCAATGCTTATACAAAATAAAACTTTTTATTTTGTGGCATTAATGCTATAATGTAAATTGATTTATTATGCAGTAATGATAATTGATTTTAACAAAAGTTAATGATAAATAGAACTTACGGCAAAATCATAACAAAAAGTACAAATACAAATTAAGAGGTGTTTAGTTTGAGCAAGCTATGTATACGAGGTGGTAAACGCCTATCAGGAGATGTAGTGATAAGTGGTGCAAAGAATGCTGCAGTAGCACTCTTACCAGCAGCACTTTTAGTTGATGGAGTATGTGAAATAGAAAATTTACCATATATTAAGGATGTTGTTTTACTAACAGAAGCAGTCAAGTCATTAGGCGCAGTAGCTGAGTTTACAGATAAGCATACTGTTCGTGTCGATGCAACCACTGTTTATGAGCATTGTGCAACAGATGATTGTATAGGTAAAATGAGAGCGTCTTATTATCTTATAGGCGCATTACTTGGTAGATTCGGAAAAGCTAAAGTTGCGATGCCAGGTGGCTGTAACTTTGGAAAGAGACCAATTGATCAGCACATTAAAGGCTTCGAAGCTTTAGGTGCTACTGTAACCATACAAGAAGATACGATTTATGCAGAAGCTGAAAAGCTAGTAGGTACACGTATTTATCTCGATGTGGTAAGTGTAGGCGCTACAATTAATATTATGCTTGCTGCGGTCTTAGCAGAGGGGACAACTATTCTAGAAAATGCGGCGAAGGAGCCACATGTTGTAGACGTAGCGAACTTCCTAAACCGTATGGGAGCAAGTATCAAAGGGGCTGGTACAGATGTTATTCGCATCAAGGGTGTGAAGAAACTTCAAGGTGGCAAGTATGCTACAATTCCAGACCAAATCGAAGCAGGGACATATATGATTGCAGCTGCTCTTACAGGTGGAGATGTATGTGTACGTAACATCACACCAGAGCATATGGAGTCAGTGTCTCATAAGATGCGTGAAATGGGTGTTACAATAGAAGAAGGCGATGACTTTATCCGTGTAATCGCAGATAAGGAACTTGTGGCAACGAATGTTAAGACCCTTCCACATCCAGGCTTCCCTACCGACTTACAACCACAGATGACAATACTACTCAGTGTTGCACGTGGTAAGAGTACACTTGTAGAGAGTATTTTTGAGAACCGTTTCCAGTACGTAAGCCAAATCATTGGAGCAGGTGCCAATATCGAAGTACAAGGCAATAAAGCTGAAATTATCGGCGTGAAGGAATTACATGCGAAGAATTTCATCGCTACTGACCTAAGAGCAGGTGCAGCGATGGTGCTTGTAGGACTTCGTGCAAATGATGGGGAGACAGTGATCCACGATATCAAGTATATTGACCGTGGTTACGAGACAATCGAAGAGAAGTTAACTAATCTTGGGGCGGATATTCGCCGCGTTGATTAATAAGATACAAAAAGACGCTTACAAAATGAAATCATTTTGTAAGCGTCTTTTTGTGTTGAATGAGACTAAGGGAGTTGACGACGGAGGCCGTCAGCTAGGAGGTTACCCGCTAGGACAACTAGTGTAATCATAATCCCTGGTATGATGGCCAGGTGAGGTGCTTGAAGCATGTAGATCTGTGCTTCACCTAGCATTTTTCCCCAGCTTGCTAGTGGTGGTTGGAGGCCCAAGCCTAAGTAGCTGAGGCCGGCTTCTGAGAGAATCGCTGAGGAGAAGGAAAGGGCACAGGTGACATAGATGCTTGAGACGATATTAGGCAGGATATGTACAAACATAATCCGGGTATTGGTAAGGCCTATAGCACGTGCAGCATCTACGAACTCTGCATGCTTGTATTGGAGCAAGCCGCTTCGTACGATTCTGGTGAAGCGAGGAATATTCATAATGCTTAGTGCTACGATGATGATCCATACGCTTGGGCTAAAGACAGAGATAAGGACTAAGGCAAGGAGTGTGCCTGGGAAGGCCATCTTTGCCTCGATGACTTTCATGATAATCGTATCTACCATGCCGCCGTAGTAGCCTGAGAGAATGCCTAGAATACCACCTATGATGAGGGGGAAGATCACCGAACTTATACCTACTAAGAAGACGAGTCTAGACCCTACCATGATGCGACTTAGGATGTCTCTACCGAATTGGTCGGTACCTAGTAGGTGAGTCAATGAAGGTGTTGCTAATTTATTGGTCAGTTCCATAGCATTGGGGTCAAAAGGTGTATAAAAGAGGCTGACTACAGCTATGAGAGCCACAAAGCCTAAAAAGACCATGCCAAGTATGATTTCTGTATTGAAAGTAAAAGTTTTGCGTCTCATAAGATCACCTGCCTATCCTGATGCGTGGGTCAATTAGTGCATAAAGTATGTCCACTAAGAAATTGAAGAAGACGACAATTGTACCTAAGTAAAGGACTAGCCCTTGAATAAGTGGTAAGTCTCGACTGTGAATGGAGGTCACCATAAGGTTTCCCAGTCCTGGTAAGTTGAAGACATTTTCCGTAATGATACTGCCACCTAAAATATCCACAATGAGCATACCTAAAATGGTGATGGTGGGGATAAGGGCATTTTTAAGGATATGTTTGTTGATAATTTTCTTTTCGGATAAACCTTTGCCACGGGCTACTAAGACATAGAGCTTAGGAAGCTCATCTTGCATAGCTGTCTTGAGGTAGCGAATGAGAATAGCAGAAGTACCAAGTGCCATAGAGAGGCTTGGTAAAAATAAAGACTTGAGCCATTCTATGGGATTCTCACTAAAAGGTACATAGCCATCACTTGGAAAGATGCTAAAGGTTATAGAAAAAATCATAATAAGTATAATCCCCATCCAAAAGGCAGGAATGGCCATCCCTAACTGTGAAAGTGTAGAAACTACATGCCCACTAGGGGTATCTTTGCTAGCCACAAAGGTACCCAGTGGAATGCCTATAAGGAGGGTGAATACTAATGTAAGTAGAGTCAGTGAAGTCGTAATAGGAATGCGTGCTAAGATGAGTTCACTGACAGGCATATTAAAACGTATGGACTCGCCTAAGTTAAATGTCAAAGCGTTCTTGAACCATGAAAGGTACTGGGTAAGAAGTGGTTCGTTAAGTCCTAGTTCGTTACGTAGTGCTTCTAATTGGAGAGGGTCAGCATCCATCCCTAAGATGATAGATGCTGGGTCTCCTGGTAGTATTTGAAAAGCGGCAAAGGTAATAAGGGACATCAGAAAGAGAGTTATTACCAATGAGAAAAACTTACGTATATAAAAAGTCATAAGATCACCTTTAGTTTTCTACATAGTACAGTTTGCTCGCATCAAAGAAAGGTGCTGGGTAAGGTGTGTAGCCTTTAAGATTAGGTGTAGCCGCATAGACAAGTGGTGGGTCCATAATGTAGATGGCTACGGCATCATCTGCTAGAAGCTGCTGGGCTTCTTTGTAGAGTGCAGCACGTTTGTCGGCATCTGTCTCTGTATTAGCATCTGCTATGAGTTTGTCATAAGTAGAGTTTGTATAATGATAAAAATTCTTGGCATAGCCAGTAGTATAACGAATGAAGATATCTTGTGGATCTAGTTTACCTGCTAAGCCAACGATGGTTGTTTCGTAGTTGCCCCCTGTATATACAGTTTCTAGCCATTGGCCCCATTCGATGAGTTGGATATTGAGGGTGATGCCTACTTTGCTAAGCATATCAGCAATGACTTGGGCAGTATCAATGTGGAATTGATAATTAGAAGGTACTTTGATGGTGGTTTCAAAGCCAGTTGGATAGCCCGCTTCTTTAAGGAGTGCCTTAGCTTTTTCAGGATTGTATGGATAAGGCTCTTTTTCGCTTAAATCATTGTACCAAAAAGCCATAGCTGGACTTGCATTGGTATAAAGCTTCGTACCATAACCGTTGCCCACACCTTCAATGAGAAGGTCTTTATCGATGGCATAGTTCATGGCTTGACGTACACGGATATCATCGAAAGGCTTAAGTGTATTGTTAAGTGCTAAAAGTTGCACCATATTTTGTTTGCGTTCGATAAGGGTAAAGTCTTTTTCAAGAGTAGCGGCATTGATGGTATCAATCTCACCGATATCAAGGGTACCAGACTTAAGTCCCATCAATATGCTACTTTTATCAGACATAATATGAAACGCTACAGTATCAATGTGAGGTTTCTTAGAAGTGTCATAGTAGTCTGGATAAGCGTCTAATACGATTTTCTGACCTGGTGTATAGCTTGTAAAGCTAAATGGACCTGTACCTACTGGTTTTGTAGCTTGGTCGGCATAGTCTTTAGGGATGACTGCTTCTGTACATGCTGATAAAAAGCTGCTAGAAGGCTCTGAAAGTGTAAAAGTAACGGTAGTGCCATCAGTAGTGATGTCTGTCACGGGCTTAAAACGAGAGGTAAGAGGTGCTTCACCATTTAGCCCCGCTAAGCGTTTATAAGAGTAGACAACATCATCAGTTGTTACAGCTGCACCGTTATGGAAAGTCACGCCTTCACGTAGTGTAAAGGTATAGGTGAGTCCGTCAGAGGATACAGTATAGTCACTTGCAAGCTGAGGGATAAAGGCACCGTCAGGGGTATAGCCTATAAGTCCTTCAAAGACATTGTTCATGATGGCTTCTGTATCTGCTGCAGCAGAAATATGTGGGTCTAGGTGGTCAGGTTCTGAACTAATGGTCGTACGTACGACACCACCTTGCTTGATTGTCTCTGTTTGTGCGGTGCCTTCTGATGGAGTAGGGGTACCTTCGTTAGATGAAGTATTACCACAGCCAGCAGTCAGCATGAGTGCGCTTGATAGACACGCTAGTGCTAAAAAACGCGTTGTTTTCTTCCAATTTCTCATAAAAAAATCCTCCTTATACAATGCACACTCTAAAAGTTGCGCTTGTTCTAGGCTAGGCATACAAAAAAAGTATAGCCTGCAATGTGATGCATAAGCGTTTCTTTGGAGTCTAACCTGCATGATAGCGTCTTCAATGTAGTGTTAGCTGTAAGATAATACCTTATACAAATCACAGTATTATTATATAAAAAGTATTTGGTGTATACAAGAAAAGTCTGTAAAAAATCAAAGAAGTTCATAAAGTGTAGCAGTGTAACCAAATAGTAGTAGAAACATATACTATATAGTAGCAATTGTATTTATTGGAATAGGGGGATAAAGATGGCTGATAAAATAAAGTTTTTGCCACTTATTGGGTTAGGATATCTTTTGACAGCACAGCAACGTGGTAAAGGACATTATAGAGGCGAGCAACAGGGAAAATATAAGACGTATGATAGCGGTATTTATAATATAAGGTTTGAATACCCAGCAAGTTGGGTACAAAATAAGAATTATAGCGAGCGCTATGAAGGGACAGACGGCTTTTTTGAAGTAGCGGATATACAAGGTATTGGAAGGACTATCGATGAAGTAGCAAACCAAGAGATTGATACACCTATTAGCCCTTATGGTAAAGAACCACAAATTGAAGCTTTTGAATTAGGAGGGGAGCCAGCAAGGCTTATCATTCCATCTTCAGACCAAGCGAAAGTATTTGGAAGAGAAGCAGCATTGATCGTAAAAAATAAGCGACCTGTGACAGAGGGGCAAGAAAAGTATAATTACACCATTATATGGAGTGACTTGCAAAATATGAGCAATATCATCAAAACCTTTAAATTTGTGTGAGGGGCGACAAGTGTCGCCTCTTTTTTAGATGAGGAAAAGAAGAGGGGACTAATCGAGAGAAGGGTATTGAAAGTGAGCAGTGGTATAAAGAATGCCTAAGTCGTTGACTCGTGTGTAATAAGCATCATCATCTTCAGCAGCATTTCTGGGTACATAGACGTC
>JBOFIT010000032.1:0-12802 GCA_051650305.1 Cellulosilyticaceae bacterium | reverse complement strand
CATAAGCTATCTTATTATATAAAAGAGTGAGAGTAAGGTCTAGCAAAAAATACAACTACTTACAAAAAAAGTAAAAAACACATAAAAAAATACTGACACTTATAGATGTGCCAGTATTTTTTTATGTGTTAGAAAGAATAGTGCTTACGCTTAAGCGCGTTTAACAGTAAGTGTTACGTCTTCGCCGTTTACTTTCCAAGCTTTTTCGTAACCACCTTCAAGGTTTCCTTCAGTTACGCTGTTTGCAAGTACTTCACTGCCGATTTCAGCATTGTTGCGAGACATGATATCAGCAATTTTAGCATTGTCTTTGTAAGCTACAAGGATATGGTCTTGTACTTCGAAGTCAGCTTCTTTTCTCATAGTTTGAATCTTAGAGATGATCTCACGTACGAAACCTTCCTCGATAAGCTCATCTGTAAGTTGTGTATCAAGTACAGCTGTGAATCCACCTTCTGACTGTGCTACGAAACCTTCTTTTTGAGCTGTAGAGATGAGTAAGTCTTCTTTTGTAAGTTCGATGACTTCACCTTCGATAGTAAGTTTAAGAACACCTGTCGTGTTAAGTTCATCCATTGCTGCACTACCATCAAGCTCTGTAAGTGCTGTACGGATGGCATTAAGCACTTTACCGTATTTTGGTCCAAGTGTACGCATTTGTGGTTTGAATGCATAAGAGATGTAACCACTAGCATCAGTAGTGAATTCTACTGCTTTAACATTAAGTTCTTCAGCGATGATTGAAGAGAAGTCTTCAGGAAGAACTTCTGTAGCACCTACATACATCTTACCGATAGGTTGACGGTTCTTGATGTTTGATTCACTACGGCAAGCACGGCCAAGTACTACGATTTGAAGTACGCTATCCATGTGCTTTTCAAGGTCTTTATCAATCATTTCTTCGTGAACTGCTGGGAAGTCACAGAAGTGAACACTTGTTGGTGCTGAAGCATCATTTGTACGTACGATGTTTTGGTATATTTCTTCTGCCATAAATGGTACGAATGGTGCAGCAATTTTTGAAAGTGTTTCAAGTACTGTGTAAAGTGTCATGTAAGCGTTTACTTTATCTTGAGGCATATCGCTTTGCCAGAAACGCTCACGGCTACGACGTACATACCAGTTAGATACATCATCGATGAAGTCTTGCATTTCACGAGAAGCTTCGAAGATGCGGTAGTTTTCTAAGTGCTCATCCACACTCTTTACAAGTGTATTGAGTTTTGAAAGTACCCATTTATCCATCATATTAAGTGATGTGTAGTCAAGTGTGTACTGTGTTGGGTTGAATTTATCGATATTTGCATAAAGTACGTAGAATGCGTAAGTATTCCAGAATGTACCCATGAACTTACGTTGTGCTTCAGATACGTTGTCACCACTGAAACGGCTTGGTAACCATGGAGCACTTGCAGAGTAGAAGTACCAACGTACAGCATCTGCACCTTGTGCATCAAGTACTGTCCAAGGATCGACTACATTACCTTTGTGCTTACTCATCTTGATACCGTCTTTGTCACCTACGTGACCAAGTACGATAACGTTTTTGTATGGCGCTTTATCGAAGATAAGTGTAGAGATAGCCATAAGTGTGTAGAACCATCCACGTGTTTGGTCTACTGCTTCAGAGATGAAGTCAGCTGGGTAGTTTTGTTCGAATACTTCTTTGTTTTCGAATGGGTAGTGAAGTTGTGCGAATGGCATAGAACCACTATCATACCAACAGTCGATAACGTCTTCTACACGTGTCATTGTGCTGTTACACTTTGGACAGTTAAGGTGTACGTTGTCGATGTATGGTTTGTGAAGCTCGATGTCTTCAGGACAGTCAGAACTCATTGCTTTTAATTCTTCGATGCTACCGATAAGGTGTGTGTGGCCACACTGACATTCCCAGATAGGAAGTGGTGTACCCCAGTAACGTGAACGAGAAAGACCCCAGTCGATTACGCCTTCAAGGAAGTTTCCGAAGCGACCCTCACCGATAGATGGTGGCATCCAGTTTACTGTATTGTTGTTTGCTACTAATTTTTCACGTACTTTTGACATAGAGATGAACCATGTGTCGCGTGCGTAGTAAAGAAGTGGTGTATCACATCTCCAACAGTGTGGGTAGCTATGCTCGTATGGTGCAGCTTTGAAGAGTTTGTTGTTTTCTTCTAGCCACTTAAGGATAGCTGGGTCAGCATCTTTTACGAAGATATCTTGCCAGTCAGCAACTTCTGGTGTGAAGTAACCTTGCTCGTTTACAAGTTGTACGAATGGAAGGTCATTTTCACGACCGATTCTTGCATCATCTTCACCGAATGCTGGTGCGATGTGTACGATACCTGTACCGTCTGACATTGTAACGTAGTTATCTGCTACGACGAAGTAAGCTTTTTTGTCTGGTGTTACGAAGTCGAAGAGTGGTTCGTAGCTTGTGCCACAAAGCTCTGTACCTTTTACAGTATTTACAACAGTAGCTTCTTCAGCATCAAATACACTTGCTACAAGTGCTTCAGCTAAGATGTATTTTGTACCAGCAACATCTACTGTTACGTAGTTTTCAGTTGGATTTACACAAAGTGCAACGTTTGATGGAAGTGTCCAAGGTGTTGTTGTCCAAGCGAGAAGGTAAGTGTTTTCTTCACCTACTACTTTGAACTTAGCGATAGCTGTTTGATCTTTAAGATCTTTGTAACCTTGAGCTACTTCGTGAGATGAAAGAGATGTTCCACATCTTGGGCAGTAAGGTACGATTTTGTGGCCTTTATAGATAAGGTCTTTATCCCAAATTTGGCGAAGAGACCACCATACAGACTCGATGTAGTTGTTGTGGTAAGTAACATATGGATTCTCCATATCTACCCAGTAACCAACGCGGTCAGACATTTTCTCCCACTCGCTTTGGTACTTCCAAACACTTTCTTTACACTTAGTGATGAAGTCTTCTACACCGTACTCTTCGATTTGTGGCTTACCACTGATACCAAGTACTTTTTCTACTTCAAGCTCTACTGGAAGACCGTGTGTATCCCATCCAGCTTTACGAAGTACTTTGTACCCTTTCATTGTACGGTAACGAGGGATGATATCCTTGATAACACGTGTTAAGATATGGCCGATATGTGGCTTACCATTTGCAGTTGGTGGGCCATCATAGAAGGTGAAGACTGGTGCGCCTTCTCTTGCTTTGATTGATTCTTCGAATACATTGTTTTCTTTCCAGAACTTCAGGACCTCTTGCTCGCGGTCTACGAAGTTCAGGTTGGTATCTACTTTTTTGTACATAATCTACCTCCTAAGTTTTGTGGGTCATTGATAATAGTGTGGACAAGATGCTAAAGAAATATAAAAAAGCCCCTACGTCCACGTAAAAAACAGGACGAAAGGGGCATAAATATGCTAAATCTTCCGCGGTACCACCTGATTTGCCCAAAGGGCCACTCGTTATACCTTTTCTCGTGTTAACGGGAGAATGCCGTCAGAGCCTACTTAAGTTTTCGGTCTGCCACTCCAAGGGGATTTTTCGTATTTTCTATCGTATGGGCTTGCACCTTCCCCACTCGCTAGGACGCATCAAAAATACTACTTGACCTTTTCATTGTGTTTAGATTTATAACTATATAAATTTAATTCATATTATAAGAGGAAAATGTCGGATTGTAAAGGAGAAAAATATGGGGAGAAGACCAAATAAGCAACAATAAAAGTATTGAATATTCTAAAAACATGATATCATTAAATAAGAAGGGGGGAGTAGGATGAGAAGTTTTATAACAAAATGTGTAGCTTTTCTGATGGGTGCATCTATGATGGCAGCATTTATGGGAACTATCTGTATGGGGATTATTGTACTAAGTGGCGAGAATCCTATAAGTTATTATGAGCTGGTGCCTCAGGATGAAGAAGAATGGTTGATGAAGTGGTATGTTACTAGCTACTTTTTAGCGCTTGGAGTAATGGTCATAAGTATCATCTATGCCACTATAGAATCAAGAGGCAATCGTAGAAAGATAAAGAAACGTAAGCAACTCTATGAAGAAAAGTTACCACACATCAATAAGATCGATGAAGACTTTAAGGAACTTAAAAAGCATGACATAGGGTTTTCAAAGGATAAGTTTATCATTCGTATACGTAAGATGTATTTGATGCTTCAGCAAGCCTTAAAAGAAGAGAATGAGAGGGTACTTAGAGTGCTAGTAGAGCCTAGTCTTGTGGATGCATATGTGAAGCAAATAGAAAAAAGAAAAGAAAATAACTTTGCATGGCAATTTAAGAATATGTGTATTACTCAACTAACACCGTATGCTTATGAAGTGAAAGGTGAGAAAGAATACATCTATGTCGAACTCATGGTAGAGGGCAGAGAATATGTGGAACGGAGAGATTCTAAGAAAATTGTACAAGGAACACCGACCCAAAAGCTAGTGAAGAAGGTACATATTATCTGTGGAAGAACGAAGGGGACAAAGACAAGTAAAGATAGTGACCATTTTGATGTGGAGAGCTGTCCATGCTGCGGTGCACCATTGAAGATAGATTTGAAGGGGATTTGTGAGTATTGTGGGGAGTTAGTCAGTTCAGATAAATTCAATTGGTGTATTGAGGCAATCGAAGAGGATGTCATTGAATTACAGGAGTATAGGGGGATTTAGATGGGTGCTGCATTTTATATATTTTTAACTTGGCCAATAGCAATTATCATTGCATTTGCTTATATCTTGGGATTTGATACAACGAAAGATGCAAGACTTAGACAACAAGACTGTGAGATGGAAAAACCTAAAATAAATACAACAACCTATCCAGCAGAACTGCAGTTGCTAAAAAAGAGAGATACACACTTTAAAGAAGCGTACTTTTTAGAATACGCAGTTAAGGTCTTAGAGGCGATCTATAGCGGTACATTGAAAGCGGATGCGGGGATACTGCGGCCGCTAGAGACAGACCATATGTACAGTATACATGCGTATCAGATAGAGGATTTGAAGGCGATGAAGTGCTATAAAGATATAACCATCGTTCTAAGTGGCAATGTTAAGATAGTAGATTATAGACAGGATTTATCAGACGAATACATCGATGTAGCGTATGAGAACCTTCAAATGACTAGCATACGAAAGCTAAAAAATAATAAGCGTATCAAAGATGAAAAACCTCTGGCGGAATGGACGACGCAACGCCTGACTTTTATTAGAAACAAAGCACATTGCACTGAGCAAGAAGTGTTCTATACAGTCGTTTGTGAAAAGTGCGGAGATAGGGTGGATGTGGTTAAGCACCCATACTGTCCGGCCTGTGGAACCAAGATAACAATGGGGAATACAGGGTGGCTTTTGGATAATTTATATCAAATCTCAGAAATTCAATAAAAGATTACAAAGTGAGCAATTATTATTCTGAATAATATGATAAAATAAAAGTGTATAAGTAGTTTAAATTTAAAGAGGAGGGTAAGTATTATGTGTAATAATCAAAAGTTTTTTATTTGCAAACGTTGTGGTAATTTTGTAGGGACAATCAAGCATACAGGTGCAAAGCTTATGTGCTGTGGTGAGGCAATGACAGAAGTTGTAGCAAATACACAAGAAGCAGCTACCGAGAAGCACATACCAGTTGTAAGTGTAGTAGGTAATGTAGTAGAAGTAATGGTAGGGAGTGTAGCACACCCTATGGCAGAAGCACATCATATTGCATGGGTATACATACAGACAAAAGAAGGGGCACAGCGTAAGTGTCTACCAGTAGATGGGGAGCCAAAAGCAAGCTTTGCACTAACGGATGGCGATGAACTTGTAGCAGCTTATGCTTATTGTAACCTTCATGGTCTTTGGAAAGTAGAAGCTTAGAAAAAGAAGAACACAAGAAAAGAGGGTAGGGAGAATGGAAATCATGTTTCAAATACAAATGCTTGTGATGTTAGGGATTTACTTAGTAGGAGGTGTTTCTTTAATTGTATTGATGATTAGAGGGATACAGGCGCTAGGACTTTATAAGAAAAAAGTACAACTAGAGATTCAGAAGCTTCAAATAGAAATGGCACAAACGTCAGGAGATAAAAAAGAGGCGAATGAATAGGGTAGCATAGGGCGGGCTGTTGCACAAAGATGTGTAGCAGCCCTTTGCATGCCTGACCTTTTTTACTAAGACGGAAGCAAAGGTGAAGTTGCGAGGCCTTTTGCAATAGTCCTCCTTATGTTTTGAGAATAAAAGAAAAAGATTCTGATAAAAATCTAATTTGTGTTGACTTATAATATTATACGGCATATAATATGCATAAACATATATTATACGACGTATAATATTATAACTGATTAAGAATAAGAGGAGGACGTCTATGGCCTTTCAACTAGGAGGCGCATTACTTGATGCGTGTGTACTTTCAGTACTAGACAGAGAAGATGCTTATGGCTACAAATTAACACAAGAGGTACGAGGAGCGATGGATATTTCAGAATCGACGTTATACCCTGTGCTTAGAAGACTACAAAAAGATGGGGACTTAGTTACTTATGATGAACCCTTCCAAGGGAGAAATCGCAGGTATTATAAAATTACAGATTCAGGGATTCACAAGCTAGAGCTTTACCGTGATGAATGGGAAGATTATAAGATGAGAGTAGATAGTGTATTAAAGGGAGGAAATAAGGATGAATAGAAGGGAATATATGAAAGAACTGGCACAGAAACTTTCTAGAATGCCAGAGCAAGAACGCATGGAAGCTATGGGATACTATGAAGAGTACTTTGATGAAGCAGGCCCAGAGAATGAAGCAGAAGTCATTAAGAACTTAGGAACACCTACACAGGTAGCTAGACAAATCCTTGCAGATTTTGCAGTCAAAGAATCAGTGGCAAGACCAGAATCGCCAAAGAAAGGTATAGGGGCAGTTGTTTTTATCATTCTTGCTATTTTTGCAGCACCGATTGCACTACCTTTAGCGATAGCAGCAGTAGCAGTGGTATTTGCGCTACTTGTCGTACTTGTAGTATTAGCTTTTACTGGTGTTATAGTAGTAGCAAGTTTTGTTTTTGCAGGTGTGGTATCCTTCTTCGCATCCTTTGCAGTCATTGCGACAAATCCAGCCACAGGTATCTTTGCATTAGGTGTAGGCATTAGCTTTATAGGTCTTGGTATCTTAGTAGCAATCGGTATCTATGTGGCATGGGTTAAGTGTATGCCAAGTGTTGTGAGAGGGATTAATGACGGCTTAAATCGTCTACAAAGAAGGGGGAGAGCGTAATGAAAAAAGGGATAAAGGCAGGTCTTATTACGGGTGCATGTTTACTTGGTTCAGGCCTTATATTGGCTATGGGAGCTTTGGCATGTGGGGCAAATACATCCATTAGTTTTCACGATGGAGAGCTTCAAGTAGGGAGCTTCTTACCAGAGGCGACCAATGATTTCATGGTAACGAACATAGGGTTAAAGTCAGAACAAGGAGAAGCTCCACTAGAAGCATTTGAAAAAGTAACGATTGATACAAGAAGCGTAGATATTGTATTAGAAGCAGGCGATGGGTATGGTATTCAACTACGTTATCAGTCACCAGAAAAGATTAACTATAAAGTTGTAGGCAATGAACTTACTGTAGTGCAAGAAAAACATTCACCACATCGTTCGATTAAAAAGACGGAGGGTAAAGTGACCATCACAGTACCAAGAGAAAGCTTGCTAGGAGATATCAAGCTGGAAGTAGATATGGGAGATGTAACGATAGGAGATATGGAGGCAGATACAGTACGTATTGATGCAGGCATGGGAGAAGTGCTTGTGAAGCAAATGACAGTACAAGAAATCGAAGTCAATAGTGGCATGGGAGATGTAGATTTAAAAGGTGTCACAAGTTATGATACAGTAGTCAATCTTGGCATGGGAGAGGCTCTTCTAGAAGGGACTTTTGAAGGGGATGTCATTGTATCAAATGGTATGGGCGATATAGAGATTATTACCTCAAAGCCAGAAATATTCTATAATTATGACTTAGAAAAAGGTATGGGAACGGTTGATATGAATGGTAGAGAGTCTATGAAAAATATCAACCAAAACAATGGAGCAAAATACAAAATCGAGGCTTCATCAGGTATGGGAGATATCGAAGTTAAGACTGGTAATTAAATGAAAAATAAAAGAACACCCCAGCAGACCAAGTTTGATTGCTGGGGTGTTTCTGTATAGGATGAAAGGTGACTAAGCTTCGATTGATTCAGATGTAGGTGCGTGAACAATCCCTTTTGATTGCCATGTACCTTTCTTGTAGTAAGCTAGCACCACAAACCAGCCGACAATCCAACCGATAGGGATACCTAGCCAGATACCATCTGTCCCAAGGAACTCAGATAAGAGGTAGGACGCAGGTACCCTAGCGATCCAGAGCGAGATGATGGAGCTTATCATGGCGAACATAGAGGCCCCTGCACCTCTTACTGCACTAGTCCACATAAAGGATGTGGAGATGACGATAAAGGCAGGTCCGATGATACGTAGGTAGCTTGCTCCGATGCTTAGAACCTCAGGTTGTGTATTGAAGAGGCTAATGAGCCATTCGGCACTTGTCAGGAAAAGGCCAGCTACAACGACAGAAAGGACAATAGCCATCTTAACTGAGGCGCTTACACCTTTTTTGATACGGTCTAGCTTACCAGCACCCATATTTTGGGCTACAAAAGTAGAGACTGCTGCCCCTAAATTCATAATAGGTATGGAGATGAGACTCTCTATCTTCATACCAGCACCAAAGGCTGCCATAGCATAGGTACCGTAGCTATTTACTAAAGATTGAAGAGCGATATTGCCAAGTGAGAAAAGTACTTGCTGAATAGCGCTAGGAATACCAAGCTTTAGACCCTTAATGAAAATCTCATGGTCATAAACTAGTTTTTTTATATTAATCTTTAGGATAGCGTGTTTACGATTGAGGTAAACGACACTGAAAATAAATGCAACCCCTTGAGCTAAAATCGTTGCTAAAGCGACCCCTTCAACACCCATCCCTAAACCGATAACGAACACAACATCTAAAACGATATTGAGGAGTGTGGCGATGATAAGAAAGATTAAAGGGTTCTTGGAATCCCCAAGTCCTCTTAGAATGGCACTAATACCGTTATAACCTGCAGAGAAGAAGGTACCGATAAAGATAATAATAAGGTAGTTTGTAGCAGACTCTAAAATGTGTTCAGGTGTATTCATCAGTCTTAGGAGTGTACCACTAAAAAGAACTCCTACTATTGTAATGAGAATAGAACCCCCAAAGATAAAGAGACAAGATGTATCTAAGCTTGCCTTGACATGACGCATGTCTTTCGAACCATAATATTGAGAAACTAAAATAGAGAAGCCTAGTGTGATTCCCATCAGAAGGGAAGTAAGTAAAAACATAATAGGGCTAGCGCCAGATACAGCTGCCATAGCATCTGTACCAACAAAGCGGCCTACGATGATACTATCAGCGATATTATAAAGCTGTTGAAATAAGCTACCTATAAGCATAGGAAGTGCGAAGTAGAAAATTTGTTTGCCTTCATGACCTGTTGTTAAATCTTTCATAAGGTCTCCTTTCATGTAAAAAATACGCATAGCCATAATCTTAACAGAAAAGTAGGGGATGTGCTATGAATAAATTTTTGGCAGTGAACTGTATACATCTTATGATGCAATACGTTATATAAGTATAAAACAAGAAAAGGACAGAAATATGGAACAAGTATTTTTTACGTCTATGTATCTTGAGAAAGGGCCTATCATTAAGAAATATTTGATGAAGAATGGGTGTCAGGAGGAGGATGCAGAAGACATTGTACAAGAAACATTTATAAAAGCAATGACTTATATGGTGCATCTAGAAGCAGCGAATGTCACTGCATGGCTTTTTAAGGTAGCCATTAACCGCTACTACGATTTATGTAGAAGAAAGAAAAAGCATCCTTCAGTAGACATAGAAGCTGAGCATTTTATGGAGAAATTCATAGAAGAAGATAGAAGTGATGAAGGGCTTATAAAAGAGGAAGTAGGGAAGCAGGTGAGGGTATGCTTAAAGCAACTCACCCCGCTGTATACAAATTTACTTCTTATGAAATATGAGATGGACTTATCTTATAAGCAAATAGGTGAGATGGTAGATATGAAAGAAGAAAAAGTAAAAACGTATATCTACCGAGCAAGACAGCAGTTTAAGAAACAATGGGAGGAAAGATAAATGGACGAAAAAATGTTTGATTTTACAATGGAAGGCAAGGAAGATACGCTTTTGAAGAAAGCAAAGTCTAAAAGTAGGCTACGTATGACTCTCACGAGTACAGCTGTGGCAGTAGGTGTAGTAGCGCTGGGCATTGCTTTGAAAATGCAGGTAACGCCTTATACACTTAATAAAGAAGTGAAAGAGGTGCATATGTATCATCAAATCTACGGAGCCAATGTACAGCTGGGGCAATGGGAGAAATTCGTAGGTCTTACAGAGCGTTGGGCCAGAACGGTGCAATATAAGATAGTAGATGGTGTTGTGGTACCTGTAGGGGAAGTGCGTATACCAAAAGGACGTAAGTGGCATGAGAATACAATCACTAACAACCAAGGTGAGGTGTATGGGGTGAATGGTCAGCGTATCATGAGATTTTATCACCCAGAACTAGGGTATGGAACCTATAGTAATGACTTATCAAAACTTAAAGAAGTAAATGGAGACAAAGTGGTTGAACTAGGAATTTCTTTTGATAAAGGGTATACCATTCAGGAAATAGAAGCCTTGATGCCAGAGGGAGTAAACCTTCAGTGGAGCTGGATCGATACGTATGATGAGGCATTTTTACAAGAAGCGTATAAAGACAGTGAGATGACACCTTGGACGGAAGATGAGGTAGTAGGTATACACTACTTAGAGCCTAATGGGAAAGAAGTAGAAGAACCAGTAGATAACTTCATGAATGATTTAGAGATGGCTATTAGAAGTAGCAAGAAGGATCGAGAGCTTTATGAAAGTATGCAGACACGTATAGAACAAGAAGGCTTAAGGGTGCTTGGTGTAGTGGTGACAGGAAGTACAGAAGTACTACAACAGCTAGAAGGAAAGCCTTTCATAAAGGCTGCGACTTTTGGAACGATTGCAGAGAGATATTAGGAGGATACCATGGAAACAATAAAAAATATGAAGGACAAACACCCTATCTTAATGGGAGGGCTTATCTTTATAGTTTTATCATTCGTAGCGAATGCACTATGGATACTATGCCTGGATATGGCTCATATCTATGACATCATTCATGCGATGCCAGTAGCCATTATTTATGACCCTATCATCAAGGCGATGGGTGGACTGGTAACGACAGAGTGGATTTATGTACCGTTAGCAGTAGTAATGGATGGGGTGATGGGGCTTCTCATCACAGCATGTATGCAGCGATTCATTAAGGATAGAGAAGTGCTCGTATGGAGCATTGTAGGCGCTTTTTGTGTGTACTGGATCTTAGTGTGCTATCAGTGGTTACCACTACTATAAAATAAAAAGTCACATGGAGTCTTGAAGATGATATGCTCCCCTTAAGGTAGACAGTTTAAATAATAAAACTGTGGAGTTGTCAAGAAAAAGTAGACACAAAGTTAAGTTGATTTTATGAATTTAATTTCTCAAATTGTGCAGGTGAAATATACCCAAGAGCAGAATGAATTCGCTTTGTGTTATAATACATTTCAATATATTTAAATATATCCTTTTGAGCTTGTTCAGGATTTTCGTATTTTGAGTCCTGAATAAGCTCTCTTTTTATTGTCCTATAGAAAGATTCCATAACAGCATTATCATAAGGATTTCCTTTTCGACTATTACTCTGAATTGCTTGGTATTTAGATAGTAAAGATCTGAAGTTTCCGCTTGTAAATTGTGAACCTTGGTCTGTGTGAACTATTAGCCCAACATCTGGATGCTCTTTACCATAAGCCTGCATAAAAGCATCTTGAACTAAAGTATCCTTCATTTTTCTATCCATAGACCATCCTACAACTTTTCTAGAATAAATATCAAGAAAAACAGCCAAATACAAGGTTCCTTTTCGTGTTGGAATATAAGTAATATCTCCAACCCATATTTTATTTTTCTTATCTGTATAGAATATCTGATTTAATAAATTTGGTCTTTCTATCGCACTAGATTTTTTATTATAATTTTTATATCTATAACGTGTTCCTTTAGGATATAGATTTAATTCTCGCATAAGTCTTGCAACTCGTTTACGATTTACATGAATTCCTTTCATACTTAATACCTTAGATATTCTAATTGAACCATAACGACCTTTGTGATCTTCAAAAACTTGATTAATCTCTTCTTTTAATACTTCATTTTCAATATCACGTTTAGATGGTTTATGATGTAAGTATTTATAGTAACCAGCTCTTGATACATCTAGTGTTTTACAAGCCTTCTTGATATTGTATTTTCCTTGATTTTCTTTCAGATATTGAAATCTTACTTGTTCCTTTGCTTCAAGAAGGCCTGGTATTTTTTTAATAGATCAAGTTCTTTCTGAAGTTCTAGATTCTGTTGTTTTAGCTTCTTAATTTCATACTGGTATGAATAAAGTGCGGTCCCATGTCCAGGGAACGCACTTTCTCCGTGTTCTTCATATTCACTTATCCAACGATACAAAGAATTGTAATGAATAGATAATTCTTTAGCTGCATCAGAAACAGACATCTCATCTTCGAGAACTAATTTTACTGCAGCAATTTTAAAATGTTTATCATAACTTCTTCTCATAAGTAGACCACCTTTCACTATTTTATCTTAACTTTGTGTCTACTTTATCATACCATGTCCAA
>JBOFIT010000031.1:0-11136 GCA_051650305.1 Cellulosilyticaceae bacterium | reverse complement strand
CTTGATGGCTAATCTTGCTTCTTCTTCATCTTTTATGAATGGGTCAAGTAATGTATCTATATTGCCAATATAAACTGGCATCGTCGTAATAGATGGTACATGCTTGTAGAAAATAAGCAGTGTATGGGTTGCTTCCCATATATTAGTCGGTGGCTCCAGCTGTAAGAACTTACATCCTTCCGTCATAAGTTTCTCATAGTTTGGTAAGATATAACGTGGTCTATAAGGTGCATTCCCTTCGAAAAGGTCACATATAATGCCTGACGCTCTTAATTCCTCTGTACGCTCATCAATCGCTAGCACTTGTATACTATTTTCCGCATGACGTGCTAATGCCACTACTTTTTGTTCAAAAGTCAACGTTTTATCTTTGATAATATTTTCTACCATAAGAGCCTCCTAGCTATCTATTTAAAGTGTTTTCTCTATGATAAATCAAGAGCCCTAGGATGTAAACAGTTGACATAAAAATTATTTATTTAGTGTCTTCCAATACAGTGAATTTTATCCACTCCTATATCGTCTCATCAAAAAAGGATAGGCTTATATTCCAAGGGGGGAATGCCTATCCTTTCACTATCTATCTAGTTTGCTGCATAGTAGCAACGCTTTGGTGAGCTGATTGCTTCGTCTGCTTTTAATACTTTGATTGCTTTATCTACTTCTTTTTTGTCGATCTCTAATGCTTCAGCAATCTCGCCAGCCTTCATCGGCTCAGCTTTATCTTGAAGTAGTGCTAATACTTTTTCTTTTGCTTCCATATTGATGACCTCCTAGGTACTTTTTCTTATAGGTCTATTATAACCAAGTATCTTGAAGTTTTCAATAATTATTTTCCATTACTAATTATTTTCTTTTTATTTATTAATACTCAATCCTACGTTTAAATATGGATACAATACTTCTTGTATAGCCTTGCCCTTGGTTAGTGGTAAAGCTACTTACTAGCTCCCATCCTACCTGCCCAAGTTTATTAAGTTCATTTTGAAAATCTGTACCTTCTATCTTCCCACCCATAAATCCTTTAGTGTCGTACACATAGGTGTAATACTCAAATTTCTCCATATACTATCTCCCTCTATCTTTCATCTATAAAAATAGCTTTTTAATTTCTTCGTATTTTTCCTGGGTAATGAGTGCGTCTTGTTTAAGATCCTTAAACTTAACGACATAGGTCCATCTACCATAGGGTGAAATCTTTGTAATCTGAGAAAGATTGATGATATAGGACTTATGGCTACGTATGAATTGGTCTTTATCTAGCTTCTCCTCAACCTCAGTCAATGTGGCTGAGGTTGTGAAGGAATCTTTAGCCGTATAAATCACCGTGCTCTTATCTTCACGCTGAACCAGTATGATATCTTTGATATCTACAAAGCTCATACTTTCCTTACCTTTTACCAAGAGCTTTTCTAGCCCTTTTTCATAACGGACAATGCGGTCCATCTCTTGGGTATCTGCTGGTTTATGAAGGTCTTTGATACGTTCAAGTGTATGGTTCATACGTTCTACATTGAAAGGTTTTACGAGGTAATCAAAGGCATAGACTTCAAAGGCAGTAGACATGTACTCTGCATGTGCTGTGGCAAAGATAATCTTCGTCTTTGGCTCGATATCTGCTATGATTTTTGCACACTCGATGCCACTACCTCCTTTGAGTTCTACGTCTAGGAAGATGACATCAGGCTTAAGCTTGGTGAAGGCCTTGATAGCATCGGTCATATTATCACATTCATCTACGACCTCGAAGCCTTCCTGCTTCTGTATGATTTTTTTCATTAACGTACGTATACCTACTTCATCTTCTACTAATAAAACCTTAATGTCCATTAAATACGCCCCATTCTGTTCCTTCTTTTTCGACTTACTGGAGGGCCTAGTATTTCTGATAAGATAATGCCCTCTTTTAGTCTCTGCTGACTCATCGCTAAGTCTCTCGTTGTCATTGTCTGTGTTGCCACTTTCTGTGTACTGTATGCCTTAGGCCCTACATTACTTGTGGCTTGCTTTTGTTTTGGTTTTTCGAGTTTTTTTCTTTTAGCCACTCTAGGCATCTCTGCCTGTTCTTCTACTTCTTCTTGGCTTGTATCTTCATTATAGGATTCCCTATTTTTTGATGGGTTATCATTCACCATACTATTTGATGGGTTTTTAAGCGCTTTTCTGATGCCTTTTACTGCTTCATCCAAGTCTGATACATCTACTATATCACCTAGTAGATCAAGCATTATATCCATCATCTTTGCTGCCTCCTATTGGTGCATTACCTACGTTTGCACCTGATAGTGATTGACGCATTCTTGTATCTGCTACTACATTTTGCATATCATAATAGTCCATAACACCTAATTTACCTTCTTTTAAAGCATGTGCCATAGCCTTTGGTACTTCTGCTTCTGCTGCCACAACTTCTGCACGCATCTCTTGCTCTTTAGCTACAGCCATTGCTCTTCTTTCTTCCGCTTTTGCTTGAGCGATATTCTTATCTGCTTCAGCTTGAAGTGTTTGAAGATGTGCACCGATATTACGTCCTACATCGATATCTGCTATATCAATAGATAAAATTTCAAATGCTGTACCTGAGTCTAGGCCTTTACTTAATACCATCTTAGAAATATTGTCTGGGTTCTCAAGCACACTCTTATGGCTTTGAGAAGAACCTACTGTTGTAACGATACCTTCACCGATTCTTGCAAGTACTGTGGCTTCGCCAGCACCCCCGACTAATCTTTCAAGGTCTGCACGTACTGTAACTCTTGCTTTAACTAAAAGCTCGATACCATCTTTTGCTACTGCTGATACATTTTTTGTTTCGATAACTTTTGGATTAACACTCATTTTTACTGCTTCTAATACATCACGACCTGCAAGGTCGATAGCTGCTGCTTTTTCAAAAGGAAGGTCAATGCCTGCACGCTCTGCTGCAATGATTGCATTAACAACTGTATCTACATTACCACCTGCAAGGTAGTGTGCTTCAAGTTGATTAACGTTAAGACCTGTACCTGCTTTTGTAGACTTGATAAGTGGTAATACGATTTTGCTTGGTGTAACACGACGAAGTCTCATACCGATAAGGTTGAAAATACTAACTTTAACATTGGCTGCTAAAGATGAAATCCAAAGTCCAACTGGTACAAATACAAAGAATAAAACAATAAGTAAACCGATAACGCCTATTAAAATAATGCCTGCTATACTATCTAACATAAGAATACTCCCCGCTTTCTAATTTTTTTCTTTTACGATAAGTTTTGAACCTTTAACTTGATAAATGACGATATTGCTGCCTTTTAAAATGTACTGTCCCTCAGAGATAATATCAAACTGTACACCTTCAAAGTTCCCTATACCACTAGGTCTAAGATCAGTAGTTGCTACGCCTTCTTTACCAAGTAAATAATCTAAGTCTGAAGAACTTAAATAGCCCTTCTCTTTCTTTTGCTCTTCTGCTAGTATGATAGGTTTGATAAGCTTTCCATGAGATAGTAACCATAGAATAATTCCTAGCATAATACCTAATATCGCTAAAATGATAATGGTAATGATCACGCCTTCTACGATGCTATCTGCAATGATAAATACACTTGCAATGAGACAAACGCCACCTGCTATACCTGGGAATGATACTCCTGGCATGGTCATCTCTATTCCTACCAATACAAATCCTGTAATGAGTAAAAGAATACTAATTAACGTCATACCATCTACTAAGCCTTCTAACATACCTTCCACCTCCTCTTTTTTTTATCCTTATGTATGTATCTTATGCTTTTTTCTAGGCACCTACCATATCTAATCCACCAACTATACATTTTTAAGACTCAATTGTCACTTTAGGAAGTTCTATGGAAAAGTATGTTTTATCTCTCCTTGAAGCTGCTTCTATTGTTCCCTCTACTTTTTCAAGGATTGTCTTTGTAATGTAAAGCCCCATACCATGCCCTTCCCCAGCTTTAGTCGTAAAGCCTTCTTCAAAGATATCTCTTAGTTGGTAGGATGGAATCTGAGGTCCATTATTATAGATATGAATCATATAATGGGTCATATTCTCACTCATATCAATATAAATGCTTTTGTTTCCTTCATTATCTGCTAAAGCACGTATCCCATTATCGATAATGTTTGCCAATACTTTGCAAAGCTCCCATGGTTCTAATGGAATCGCCTTAAGATTTGTCTTGATTTCTAAGTACATATCAATCTGACGTTCCTCTGCTACCTGCATTTTTGCTTGAAGTAGGGCATTAATCGCTGCATGGCTCGTTTTTAAAGCCTTACTCACCTTCAAGATGTCTTTATAGACAGGTTCCATATAGTTCTTTGCCTCTTCAAACTCTTCTAACTCCATTAGCCCATAAATAACTTGAAGATGGTTGAGGTAATCATGGCGTTGCTCTCTTAACTTACTATTAAGTACCTCTAGATTTTCTATAGTTTCTTCTAGACTGTTTTTCTTTTTATAAAAAGTAAAATAATAGCCACCTGCCGTCATACAGCTATTGAGCATCGTTAAGGCTAAGGTGATATAGATAAGGTTATCCATATCATCATTCTTATAGAAAAGTGCATAGCCCACCACTGCTAATATTAATACCAGCTGTAAACCATTCATCGTAAGTGACATTTTTAATATCTTTTTGATATCGATTTGTTTTCGCTTTTTCATCAAGCCGTACCCTTTCTTTCTATGAAAAAAAGAGATGTACCACACCTCTTCTTGTCATCAAGTTACAATATCTAATAATAAGCCTTGGATTTCCCCTACGCGTTCAAGTATCTCTAAATGATTGCTTTCAGCACGTATAAGCTCTCTTGCTAACTCATCAATTTTTTGATTAACGAGGCGTACAATCCCATATACCCTATGGCGCCCTCTTCTATCAAGGAAGTTATCTCTCGAAAACTTATGGGTATTCGCTACTACTTCACCTAAAAAGTCTGAAACCATATTGCGATAAAGCCTTACATCCCTTACATCCATATGATTCGCTATTTTATTTCCTTGGCTTGTGATATCCTCTATCATTCGCTTCAAGGTATCTTGTAGCTCTGATTCTTCTATATGGCTAAGTAAGGTAAACTTAAAGCCTTTATCAACCTGTACATCTTGCTTTGATACTAATTCCTTGAGCTGTGGCATTTGCATTGGATTAATCTGTAGATTAGCCATAAGCATCCCCCTATCTTTACTGTTATTCTAAATCACTTCTACCCACTTTACAAATAATGTTACCATTCTCTATGTGAATCCCTTTTAAACGATGCTGCCATCTTTTAATCAGTGCGATATGTTCTTCATTAAACACCTCACCTATACATACAAGAGGTATACCTGGTGGATACATCATGATGTGCTCTTTACATACATACCCTTTACACATCTCTACCTCTCGGTTAGTCGTCTCACTATAATAAACCGCTCTAGGACTTAATGTCCTACTCGTTCGTACGAGATCGACACTCTCTTGTATTGTATCGACATCTTCATCACACTTACTTAATGTCTGGTCTATTTCTATAAGGGCTTCGGTCACTAACTTGAGCGACTTTTCATTATCTGCTAAAGTAGTCATTAAAATAACACCTTGAGGTAAGGTAGCCTCACACACTAGCTGATACTTCTCTTCAAGTAACGTTGCTAACGTCTCACCATCTATGGAACTCCTGTGGGTAAATACCACCAGCTTCCCTTTATCATAATCCTTCTCTTGATCCAGTAGTGTAAGGTACTTCATTTCTTTAAGCCTTACTCTACTTGCTTCTAAAGGTGTGATATAGTCTTTTTCTATCGCTTCTCTATGTGTCTGTATATAAGCACGCATATAATCCATAACTGCCATCATGACATAAGATGGGCTACTTGTCTGTACCATTCTCAAACTTTTAATGAGTTGCTCTTTTGATACGTGATTACTTCCTAGGTGCAATAAAGCACTTTGTGTAAGGGTCGGCAGTGTCTTGTGCATACTATGAATGACGATATCTGCACCTAATTTCAGACTGCTTACTGGAAAATAAGGTGCGACTTCAAAGTGCGCCCCATGTGCTTCATCTACGATGAGGCACTTATCTTTTTTATGGAGTACTTCTGCAATGCCTTTTACATCTGAAGTAATCCCTTCATACGTTGGACTTACGATGATAGCGCCCTTACAGTCAGGGTGCTTTTCTAATGCGCTTTCTACCTCTTCTTTTGGAAGAACGGTAAGTAAGCCAGTATCTTCATCATACTGAGGGTTGATATAGATGGGTACCGCTCCTGAAAGGATAAGTCCATGCCATACACTATGATGACAATTCCTCGCCACTAGAAGTTTCTCCCCTGGCTTACAGAGGGTAAGTATACTTGCCAAAATACCTGCTGTGGAACCATTGGTAAGCATGATGGTGTCCTCTGAGCCATAAAATCCACTCAGCTTCTCCATTGCCTCCTTTATGATGCCTTCTGCTTCATAAAGATTATCAAGCCCATTCGCCTCTGTCACATCCAGTGCCGTTAAGTCAAGAGACTTCATATCTCCAAAGCTTCCTAACTTATGCCCTGGCATATGAAAAGGGTGCTTGGTCTTACTATAATGTACTAATGCGTCGTATAATGGTGCCTCCATGTTGTGCTCGCTTTCTTCTTTCATTGCTGATTATTTAAAATAACTTTCGTTAAACTGACTACTGTACTTAATGATGCGATTCATTACTTTTTCTGCGTCTTCACCTACTAATGGCGTCGGCTGATAATTATTACTGCTGGTGGTAGATGATATCCGGCATGGAATCACTTTGGATGCCACCGACTGTATACCATCTTTCGTCAATTTGAAAGTCTCCTGATAGATAAAGCTATCTTTATCATCAGGGTTACGATTCCCTCCAAAAGCGAAATTCCCTAAGCTATAAATGATGCTTTTTCCTTTGTATTTTTCAATTCCTTGTACCACGTGAGGATGTGAACCAAGTACTAAGTCTGCACCTTGGTCGATGGCATAGTAACCTAAGTCTTTCTGTACTTTGTTTGGATAAAACTCACGTTCAATGCCCCAGTGAAACATCACAATACTTAGGTCCGCCTTCTCTTTGACTGCTTCTAAAGATTGTCTAAGCTTTTCCTTAGTAGCTTTACTATTATCCCAGCCTTTCGCACCGATAAGTGCCACCTTAATGCCATTGACCTCCATATAATGGTTGCCATCCTCTCCAAAGTAGCCGATACCTGCATTGGTTAATGCCTCTTTGGTTTGTTTATAACCTTCAGTACCATAGTCATAGGTATGATTATTCGCAAGGCTCACTGCTTCTACATCGCCATCTAAAAGAATCTGAGTATAGCTAGGCTCACCTTTCATAGCAAACTTCTTATCTACGCGTTGTCCCCCAGTGGTCAATGGTCCTTCTAAATTGACTATGGTTAGATCATCTGCTTTAAATATAGGTGCCACATTCTTAAAGAAGTAAGCCATGCCTTCTTTTTCTGCTACCTTATCAAAGCGGTTCCATTCATTCTGACCATAGTAATACCCAAGTGTTACATCTCCTGCTGCTGAGATTGTAATGGTGGGGTCTTCTTGCTGTATTGGTTCTTGTGTACTTTGCTGTTGTTTGTTTTTTTCTTCTATGATTGCTTGATAAAAACGGTTGTAATGAAAGTAACTTTGATATTCTAATACGTTTGCTGGTACGTAATAAGTAGTATTCACACCTTGTACTGCTACACTGAGTACGAGCATCATCGCAAGCATCAGTGTCACAATTCTTCTCTTTCTTCTCCCCATCTTTTCCCCCTCTATGATACGTCTTAATGATAAACTGGCTTTACTTGATACCCTAATTTTTGTAAGCGTGCTACGATACCCTGCTCACCAATCATATGCCCTGCTCCTGCTACCACGAGATAATCTGTATCTCCTGGTGAAAGCAGGTATTCGATGACTTTCTTTGTCATTTGCTCATCTCTTTTTGAGAAAAGCATCTGCATAAATGCATCCTCTTCTTGAAGCAGTTCATCTTTTGGATAGGAGTACGTAAACCCTTCTATATCTCCCTCTCTAAATGCTTCTCCCCAGTAAATCGCCGTATCAATGGCGTCTGTCTCTTCATCTGTTTCTTCATTATAAAGTTGGATGCTTTCTTCTAATCGTCCGATTTGTAAGTCTAGTGCCATCTCATCATACATATCGGCTTGGAAGACATAGCCCTCTAACTCCAGTATTTCTTTGTCTGCTATAAGACTTTTAGTATAGATATAAGCATCCACCGTAGGAAGGGTACCTGTAGTTTGGGTACTTGTCTGTGCTTCTTCTACTTTTACAGTTGGTATAAGATTCGCAATGGCCCATGGTTTATACTTAATGGCTTGCTCTTCTGATAAGCCTATCTCCTTCATAATCTGTATCGTATCCCTATAAAGCTCCTCAGGTAAATCCGCTTTCAAATTCGTATCACCTGTGTACATCTGCTTTTGTAAAAAATACGCCATGCCTCTTTGGTCATTGAAGTCTACTTCAAAAGCGACTTTATCTACTTTTTGGATAATCCCATTAAGGTCCTCATTAAAAGGGTATAATTCTTGGTTAGATAAGTGTACAGAGCCTAATAAATAAACAGTGTGATTACCTCTCGTAACCTCCCACATATAACCCTTAGAGCCTTCATCTAATACATCGTATACCTGACCTAGTAAACGATTGGCAAAAAGTGTAGCCTCCTGTACCGTACAAGGCTTTGTATTATTGATGTTGCCATCCTTATCTCCTGCTACTATCTTATGGTCTATCATATATGTAATGGCATTACTCCCTAAGTCCAGTTGTTCCCCGTATTGCCTAAGTACTTGATAGTACACTTCTAATACTTGCTGTCTCGTCGTTCCTAATGTATAGCCGACCTCTACTTCTTTTTCTAAGCCAGCTAATGCCAGCTTTTCTTCTAGTCCTCTGATGATGTACCTTAATTGGTCTGCTGTGATGACCTGATGTAAGGTTTGCTGCCAATCTAGAGGCAAGATGCCGCTTACCTCTGCTTCGTATAATTCGCTTAATGCCCAATCATCTGGACGTTGTACTGTATCTGCCTGACATGGTGCATAAAAATTGAGGGTTCCTATGATGAGTAGTGCCGTTATAAGTGGTTTTTTGAAACTTCCTTTGAACTTTAACACTTCTTTTCCTCCTTTTCACCTTTATACTTTAATAGTATTTTTTATTTGTGTGGATGTCAACTTTATCTGAGTATTCTTGATATTTTAATTGTCAGTATTGCCTTCTATGGCCATAATCTCTACTGTATAGCTTCCATCTGGTGATTCGATCTCTATCTGCTCTCCTACTTTATGCTTGAAAAGCTTCTTTCCCAGTGGTGATTCAATACTAATTCTATTGTTAACGGCATCTGTATCAATAGTCGTCACCATAGTGTACGTAGCTTCGAAGTCATCATCTAAAAACTTAATGGTCACCGTCTTACCAAGTCCTACTTCATCAGCCTTACTATCACTTGAGATAACCTTAGCAGTCTTAATCATACGTTCTAGATATCTGATACGTCCTTCATTCTTGCCACGTTCTCTTTTCGCTGCCTTATACTCGAAGTTCTCACTTAAATCCCCATGTGCACGTGCTTCCTTCACATCTTCATTCAGCCTCTTTCTCTCCACAACCTTACGATGCTCGATCTCTTCTTGCATCTTCTTAATGTCCTCTGGTGTCAAAAAATTTCGCATACCCTTTCTCCTCCTCTATCCTTCTTATTGCTTGTACTTATATTTATCCTCTTCAGTAATCTCACGTATCACCTTACATGGATTCCCCGCTGCTATCACATTTGATGGTACGTCCTTCGTCACCACACTTCCCGCACCTATAATCGTATTGTCTCCGATAGTGACCCCCGGCACGATCTTTACGCCTCCACCTATCCATACATTATTGCCAATCGTTACGGGATACGCATACTCCAGCCCTTCATTACGCTGCTCTACATCAATCGGATGCCCCGCCGTATAAATCCCACAATCAGGGCCTATAAAGACATAATTCCCTATGGTCACCTTGGCATCATCTAAAATGATAAGATTATGATTGGCATAGAAGTTATTACCTATCTCTATATTGTATCCATAATCACAATACATAGGTTGCTCTATGACGAAATCACTCCCTATTTTATGGACGAGCTTTCTTATAACCCTTTCTCTACCTTCAAAATCATCTATCTCTAAGGTATTGTATTCCCTACATATTTTCTTACAAGCTGTTCGTTCACTTATAAGCTGCTTATCATAATTATTATTATAAAGTAGGCCTAATTGTGCTTTTTCTTTTTCCGTCATGGTCTGTCTCCTCCTAGGTTTATTGCTTTTATATGTATTATAACCTATTGGAAAATTTTATAAAACGGATGTCTTTAGATTGTATTCTTTTTTTCCTTATTCTCTCATATTTATGTTATACTAGGAAAGTTGATATACATTATTTTTGACCGCTTGATGGGAGCGGGGGTTTTTCTAAAAACAGTTCCTCCCAGGGCTATGAAACACGGGTATAAGTTTTATGGTCAGGAAGGAGTAGAACTATTGAGTATACTAATGATAAGTTTTGCAATTACCATTTTAATTCTAGGTGTAGGTGTTACTGTAACTTTACTACGCCTAACTTCTAAGACTGATAAAGTTTCTGAAATGAATATTGAAGCAAAAATTGACCACCATGGTGTGGGATTAAAAATAAACACAAAAAAATAAGGCCCCATCTTCAAATGTACCTTATTTTTTATAAATTGCTTATTTTGTAAGACCTGTATATTCCAAAATCTAGTCCTTAATAAAAAAACTGTTTTAGAATAGCTTAGATGTTCCCGCATCTAAGCTATTTGTCTTATTTTCTTTTATTATACCCCAGCTCTACCTATTTTAAAACTCTTTTTAGAAATTTACTCACCTACTTATGGCTCTAGAATGATTTCTACATAACTCTCCTGTATTGGAGAGTCTTTTTGATGCTGTGGCATTACTTTAAGCGCATAGTTCCATGCACCTATATCCCCTTTTGCATTCTTTTTCTTGTCTTTGTTGATGATGCGATGCATACTTTCTATCTCTAACTCCCAGTAGTTTCCTGTATCTACAAGATCTCGTATATTTTT
>JBOFIT010000030.1:0-11469 GCA_051650305.1 Cellulosilyticaceae bacterium | reverse complement strand
GTGCTTCACCTAAATGTTGCTCCATAAGGCTTAATTCTGCTAATTTCATAGAGAGTACGACCGTTCTCTGCTGCCCTTGTGACCCATAAAGTCTTACATCCATGCCATTAATCAAGAACTTAAGGTCATCTCGATGTGGTCCTACAGATGTACTTTGGGTTAAGATGTCTTTTCTGCGGTATTTACTCAGTTTGTCCTCTAATTTATCTGCATCTACATTAGGTTCATAAATCACTTCAAGCACTTCTTGATTCCCTGATATATCTGCATGAATCTTACTTGCAACTTGATTAAGCTCATGAATAAAGTTCTGACGCTTAGTGACTACATCCTTTGCATACTGTACAAACTGCATATCCCATACATCCAGCATCGCTTCATCGATATCTCTGCTTTTCAGCATGTTATTACGCTGCTTAAGGACTTTATAGTACTGCTTCAAGGCATAGTAGTATAGTTTATCAAATTGACAAAGCTCTATATCGATAAAACGTCTTCGTTCCTTTGGACTTTTCTTGATAAGCTGTAAATCCTCTGGCGAAAACATAACGACTGTAATTGTACCAAATAAATCCCCTAGTTTATTAACCGGTAGCTTATTGATCGCTACATTCTTTCCTTTTTGGGTAAGATGGAAGTCTATCTTATCTTCAAAAGTATGCTTCTTTACATCAATGCACACATGTGCTGCTTCTTGCTGCCATTTGATAACTTCTTTTTCTTGGGAAGTACGATGTGATCTAGCCGTAGCACATAAATAGATAGCTTCTAAAATATTAGTTTTTCCTTGAGCATTATTGCCCTTAAATAAATTGATGCCTTTATCTAATGCAATATGCAAGTTCTCATAGTTTCTAAAATCGGTTAGTGTGAGTTCTTGAATATACATAGAGAGCTCCTTTAATTAGATGATGTTATAAGTTTCTCCATCAAATTCAACTGTATCGCCTGGACGGATTTTCTTACCTCTTTGTGTGCAGATCTCATCATTTACAAGTACAAGGCCTTGAGCGATGAGCATCTTTGCTTCCCCACCTGTTTGAACCATCTCACCAAATTTCATAAGTTGGTCAAGTTTAATAAATTCTGTAGTTACTTTGATTTGTTTCATTGTCTATCTCCTTAGATTTAAAAAATAAATTTAAAAAATTGTAGTTTATTTTAATGTTATAGAATAAAAGCGCCCTTACCTCTATCAGAAGTAAAGAGCGTCTTATCATGTTCTCTTAAGCATTTAATCCTATGGTAAACGAATAGGTAATATGAGGTATTTATAATGATTGCCTTGAATTGGATTAATAATACATGGTGTAAGTGCTGAAATAAAATTAATGTAAACTTCATCATCTTCAATTGATTTTAAGGCGTCAATTAAATAACGAGGGTTAAATGCAATACTTAACTCATTTCCTTGAAGTTCGATAGAAAGTTCTTCACGTGCTGTACCAAGTTCAGCTTTTGAAGTGATAATCATATTATCTCCATCTATATCAATTCTAATAGGATTTTTCTTTCCTTCTCTTGAAATAAGAGCAGCTCTTTCAATACTCATTAAGAAGTTCTTACGATCTACTTTAATCTTTGTCTCATAATCTGATGAGAATACTTGCTCATATTTAATGAACTCACCTTCGAGAAGTCTAGAAACGACTTTACTCTCACCTAAGTCAAATAAAATGTGCTTATCTTCAAAATAGATTTGCATCTCATCTTCTTCATCCGCAGATAAAATCTTGCTTATCTCCCCTAGTGTCCGTCCTGGAACGACAACCTCTTCATTTTCATTCTCAATTGAAATATCAATTTGACGGTAAGAGATTCGATAGCCATCTATAGAGACCATGTGTAAAGAACCATCTCTAATTTGTAACATCTCTCCAGTAAGGATAGGTCTAGATTCTTCTTGAGCTACAGAGAAGATCGTCTGGCGAATCATTTCTTTAAAAGCGTGTTGAGATAAAGTATATTTTTTGTTTTTCTTTACTTCAGGCAAGTCTGGGAATTGATCCCCAACTTGTCCAGCAATAGAAAACTTAGATTTTTTACAAACAATAGTCGTCATATGATTTTCATTTGTGGATATCTCTACATCTTCATTAGGCATCTTACGCATAATCTCTGAAAAAATCTTTGCTTCAAGAGCAATAGATCCCTCTTCAATAACTTCAGCGTCGATAGTACTTTCAATTCCTAGTTCTAAGTTGTAGCCAACTAAAGTAATTTGATTATTTTTAGCTTTAATAAGAATACATTCAAGTATTGGCATTGTTGTTTTACTTGAACAAGCTTTAAGTACAGTGTTAATACTGTTCATCAGTAAATCTTGATTACAGATTATATGCATTGTGGATAATCTCCCTTCGAAAATCTTTTAATAATATTAAAGTTATTTAGCAATGATAGTAATAGGGGCTGTTAATAATGTGGATAAGCCCTTCAAGCCTTGTAACTGTGGATAAAAGAGCATGTATATAGACCTGTGGATAATGGACTAACAACTATAAAAGTTATCAACATTATTGACAGGCTAAAAAAATGCGGATATTTATCCACAATGTATTAAGATAAATATCACAGGTAGGTGTTAATAATTACTTACCTGTGATTTTATTTTCAAGTTCTGCAATTGTTTGAGACAGCTCAATGTCTTTGAGGATGTCTTTTGAAATTTTCTCGTAACCATGAATAATTGTCGTATGGTCACGGCCACCGAATTTTTCGCCAATCTTAGGAAGCGATAGGTCTGTCAATTTACGACAAAGGTACATGGCAATTTGTCTTGGAAAAGCAATATTGCGTGTACGCTTAGAAGACTTAAGCTCCTCAGGTTTAAGGTGGAAGTAGTTCGCTACGATTTCCTGGATGTAGTCTGCCGTGATAATGCGAGGCTTGTCCTTAGAAATAAGATCCTTGAGTGCTTCATTGGCAAGCTCTACAGTGATAGGTTTATTTGCTAGGGATGAGAAAGCAATGATACGGTTAAGGGCTCCCTCTAGCTCACGAATATTTGAAATAACAGTCTTTGCAATGAATAGAAGGACTTCCTCTGGAACAGAAAGACTTTCTATCTCAGCTTTCTTGCGTAGGATTGCGATACGTGTCTCTAGGTCTGGTCCTTGAATATCTGCGATGAGACCCCATTCGAAACGAGAACGTAAACGGTCTTCTAATGTCTCGATTTCTTTTGGTGGACGGTCACTAGAGATGATGATTTGCTTGTTTGCCTCATGGAGGGTATTGAAAGTATGGAAGAATTCTTCTTGGGTACGTTCTTTACCAGCGATAAATTGAATATCATCGATAAGCAAAACGTCGATATTTCTATATTTGTTTCTGAAAGCTTCATTTTTATCATCTTTAATAGAGTTAATAAGCTCGTTCGTGAACTTCTCTGATGAAGCATAGAGAACCTTTGCATTTGGGTTTTGCTCTAAGATGTAGTGAGCGATTGAATGCATAAGGTGAGTCTTACCGAGTCCTACCCCTCCATATAAGAAGAGAGGATTGTATGCACGCGCAGGTGCTTCCGCTACTGCTAATGCAGCGGCATGAGCCATACGGTTACTGTTACCAACTACGAATGAATTGAAGACGTAGCGAGGGTTCAGGTTACTCTTCGTATTAAGAGGATCGTCGATGTGCTCCTTTTTAATAGTAGAAGAGGAATTTTTAGGTTCATATTTGCCATCTTCAGAGATGACTACAAAATCAAAATTATATTCTTTACTAAGTACTTGTAGTGTACAGTTTTTTATAAGTTCTAGATAACGTGTGCTAAGTATTTCTTTATTGAATTCATTCTTAACACTGACAAGCATGGTGTTATCAATTACATCAACCAGTTTGGTATCCTTAAACCAAGTATTATAACTAACCGATGAAGTTTCCGGTTCGATAATACCAAGAATAGTATTCCACTGGGCATCATACTGATGAGCCATTCCAATTCCTCCTAAAAATAAACAATTTATTCACAGGTTTTTTAAGTATTGTCAACATGTGAATAATCTAAACAATAATTATAAACAAAATGGGATTAATTCTTCCTAAAATAGAGCTTGCAAATCATAATCTATGAAAATGTGGATAAAAATATCCATAGAATAAATATGAAAAAATAAAGTAAAAAGCTTGAAAAAAGTAAAAAAATATTAGTTATACACAGGTTTATCAACAGAATGTGAATAACTTTAGCTTTTCAACAATTTATACACAACTTAATTTATGATATCAAATAACCTGTGGAAAAGCAACTGTTTACACAAAATATCCACAACCCTATGGATAAAAAAATAGGGGATATTTTTGTTAGAAGATGACAAAATGTATCAAAAACAGACATTAAAATAGAAAGTAAATTAGTTGAGTACTAAAATATTTATAAAAATTGCCAACAAATAAATAAACGTTAAGGCTTGACGACATTTTATAAATCTTCTATACTAAGGCTAGTGCTTATTTGTTTTAAACTCTTTATGAGTTGTGTGTGCGATATTTATTTTTTATAGGTAATTGTCTGTGCATAGACGTATTACCTGTGTGCATATTATGTGACTACTTTTAAATTTAAAGGAGGTGCGCATAATGAAAATGACTTACCAACCAAAGAAGCGTCAAAGAAGTAAAGAACACGGTTTCCGTAAGAGAATGAGAACTAAAAACGGAAGAGCTGTCGTTGCTAGAAGAAGAGCAAAAGGTAGAAAAAAATTAACAGCATAATAACAAGGCCGCTTTTGTGGCCTTGTTTTGCCTTATAAAGATTTAGGAGTCCTTAAAGATGAGATATACAGAATCCCTTAAAAAGACACCAGAATTTAGAACTGTTTATAGAAGAGGAAAGTCCGTAGCAAATAGATATCTTGTTCTATATAAATACAAAAATCAGCAACCCTTTAATAGGTTGGGTGTATCTGTAAGTAAGAAAGTAGGAAAGAGTGTGATTCGCAGTCGCGTAACACGCCTTATAAAAGAAAGCTTTCGATTACAGGAAGAGTACATTGAGCAACCAGGGTGGGATTTTGTTATTGTTGCAAGGACCAATGCAAAGGGCGCTACCTATCAAGAAGTGTCAGAAGCTTTAGAACAATTACTTAAACAGCAAAAAATTTTCAACAAAAATTCATAAGCTGCCTATCAGCATATGTTATTATACGATAAGATAATGGCATAACTTATGGCGGGCAGGAGATTATAGAGGTATTCATGAAAAACTTACCGAAACGTTTAGCATTAAAGCTTATTCGTTTTTATCAAAGAGGCATATCGCCACTACTTGGACCAAGATGTCGGTTTACACCTACATGTTCTTCATATACTTATGAAGCAATTCAAGTACATGGCTTCTTAAAAGGAACCTTCTTAGGAATAAGAAGGATTTTGAAATGTCATCCTTTTCATCCACCCATGTATGATCCAGTACCACCTAAGAAAAACAATAGCCATTAATTAAATAAACCACCTAGGAGGAAACAATGGGAATTATCACTAATTTTTTTGGTATGATACTCAATGTAATCTTTGAACTTACTTCAATGCTTACACCTGTAGGAACACTGGGGATTTCTATTATTGTATTTACAATCGTAGCACAATTACTATTAACCCCACTTAAAATGAAGCAGCAACGTTCAATGCGTGCTATGAGTAGAATCTCTCCAGATTTACAAAAGCTTCAAAAGAAGTATGCGAATAAGAAAGATCAAGCATCACAGATGGCATACTCACAAGAGATGCAAGCATTATATAAGAAACATAATGCGAGTCCATTTGCTGGATGTTTACCACTTATTATTCAATTACCACTTATCTATGGACTTTATAATGTACTACGTCAACCAAGTAGACATATCGTTCAACTTAGAGAATTATACGGTCAAATAGCAGATACATTACAACAACAAGTTGCTAATATTGGACAACTTATTCAAGATGTTTTAGCACAAGCGCCACTAAGTAGTACGGCTACAATGGAATTACAAAGATTAGGTGACCAAGCGGGACTTTCAGATACACTTAGTCACTTCACAACAGAACAATGGGGTATTCTAGAAACACTCGTTTCTCCAGAAAACTTCAGTGCTCTTGGTGGACTTTTAGAACAAAAACATAACTTCGAATGGTTCTTAGTAAACCTAGTCGATTCACCAGCACAATTATTTGCTGGCGGTATGATGATTGCCTTACTTATTCCTATCATTTCAGGTGCTTCTACATTTATCTTCAGTAAGATTACAATGGCTAGTAGCAAAGCAATGCAACAACCAGCAGCTGGTGGTGATATGCAAAACTCTACAGATACAATGATGAAAGTAATGAACATTATGATGCCTATCATGATGGGTAGTATTTCATGGACAGTACCAACAGGTCTTGCACTTTACTGGGTAGCTGGTAACGTGGTAATGATGGTACAACAAATCGTTGTTAATAGAATTGTAGAAAAGCAAGAAGCTGTGATTGATGCTAAGTTCAAAGCAGAACAAGAAGCAGAAATGGCTGCGAAGAAGAAAAAGAAGAAAAAGAAAAAACCACCTGTAGATACACAAGCAATTGCAACAGAGGGACAACAAGCTACAACATCAGAAGCACAAAAAACTAAGGAATCTAACGATACAAAACAGGATTAATAATGTCTGGGGGTAGATTGGATGAGGTTTTTAGAAAAAACAGGAAGAAATCTTGATAGTGCTATAACAGATGCGCTTATTGAACTAGGGGCAACTAGAGATGAAGTAACCATTGAAGTCCTTGAAAAAGGCTCAAAAGGCTTTTTGGGGCTAGGTGCAAAAAATGCAAGAGTGCGTGTAACTGTTAAAGAAGAATCAGATGAGATTGAAGAAGTGGTAGCGCCTGAAGAAGAGGTAGTCATACCACAACCAGAGCCAAAGGCTGAGGTTAAAGAAGTCGTACCTGCACCACAAAAGGAAGCTAAGCGTCCAGTGGATGTAGAAGCAGGCACACAAAAAGCAATTGAATTCTTAACAAAAGTTCTAAAAGAGATGAATGTAGATGCTGCATTTACATCAAAAAGTGAAGGTGACAAAGTCTATATCGATATTTCAGGTGAAAAAATGGGTATTGTCATTGGAAAAAGAGGAGAAACCCTTGATTCCTTACAATACTTAACAAACATTGTGGTTAATAAGAGCAATGAAAATTATATCAAGATTATGCTTGATACTGAAAATTATAGAGAACGACGTGAAGAAACGCTTCAAAAAGTAGCATTAAAATATGCGAAGAAAGCGTCTCAATTACGTAGACCTGTAACATTAGAACCTATGAATCCTTATGATCGACGTATTATTCATTCAGTACTTCAGAATAGTAAGTCTGTAAAGACTCATAGCGAGGGAAGAGAACCTTTTAGAAAAGTAGTGATTACACCAATCTCTTCAAATAAGAACTATAGAAAATAAAAAACAAGGTGCTTTGCTTAGCAGAGTGCCTTTTTTTATGACACGAAATATAAAACTTTAAAAAAGGCAATACTTAGTAAAGAAAAAGTCATTCATTGCAAAGGACGGGATTTTAGAGTATATTAATTTTTAGAGTAACGTGAGAAAGGGGCTCGGATATGATATATAATGACACAATAGCAGCTATTTCTACAGCGCCTGGAGTAGGTGGCATAGGTATCGTACGTGTAAGTGGTATCGATGCTGTTGAAGTAGTAGATAAGATTTTTAGAGCTGGAAGTAAGAAGAAGCTTGTAGATGCTCCTAGCCATACCATTCATTATGGACATATAGTAAATAAAGATGAGAAGACAATAGATGAAGTTTTGGTCATGCTGATGAAGGGACCAAAGACTTTTACACGTGAAGATGTGGTAGAGATTAACTGCCATGGTGGTCCAGTACCACTAGATGCAGTACTTATGGAGCTTATACGTAATGGCGCAAGACTTGCAGACCAAGGTGAGTTCACAAAGAGAGCCTTTTTGAACGGACGTATCGACCTTGCACAAGTAGAAGCCATCATGGATATTATTGAAGCGAAGACAGAGCTTTCTTTATCCCAAGCGGTCAATCAATTAGAAGGTAGATTATCAAAGCAAATCAAAGCTTATCAAGATATGCTGATTCAGATTATTGCACGTATAGAGGTATCGATTGATTATCCTGAATATGATGAGGACGAGCCTGTAACCAATGACTTTAGACAAGAACTTGAAGACTTGAATGATGAGTTAAAAGTACTACTTAAGACAGCAGATACAGGAAAGATGATAAGAGAAGGTGTAAAGACTGCCATTATAGGACAGCCAAATGTAGGGAAGTCATCACTTCTCAATGCACTTCTCGAAGAAAACAAAGCAATCGTTACAGATATTCCAGGTACAACGAGAGACGTTGTGGAAGCTTATCTTAATATAAGTGGGATACCGTTCCAATTATTAGATACAGCAGGGATTCGTGAGACAGAAGATATCGTAGAGAAAATCGGTGTCGAGCGTTCGAAGGAATCTATCCAAGAAGCAGACTTAGTGCTGATGCTTATCGATAGTTCAAGAGCTTTAGATGATGAAGAGCTTGCTCTTATGGAAAGCTTAAAGTCAAAGAAAGTTATTTATGTACTTAATAAGATAGACTTAAACCCAGTTATTACCCGGGAAAAACTAATGGCACATATAGCGGATGATGCGACTACTGTAAGTATCTCTGCGATGAAGCAGAGTGGACTAGATGAACTGAGAGAGACGATGAAGGCATTTACACTTCAGAAGGGCATCGAGGTAGGTAGTGGTGCGACTATCTCAAACAGACGTCAAAAACAAAGCCTTATAAAGGCTATAGAAAGCTTAGACAAGGTCGTAGATACCATTGATATGGGTATGCCAGAAGATTGCGTAGCCATCGATTTACACGATGCCTATGGACACTTAGGAATGATCGTCGGTGAAGCATTAAAAGATGAAATTATCAATGAGTTATTTAGCAGATTTTGCTTAGGAAAATAGAAATACACAGAAGAGATATAAAGGAGGTCACTATGACTTATATTGCAGATCATATAGATATTGCTATTATAGGTGGTGGACATGCTGGTTGTGAGGCTGCTCTTGCAGGAGCTAGACTTGGTAAGAAGACAGTCATGTTTACCATGAGCTTAGATAGTATCGCCATGATGCCATGTAACCCAAATATCGGGGGTACATCTAAAGGGCATCTAGTACGTGAGATAGATGCTTTAGGTGGTGAGATGGGTAAAAACATCGACAAGACATTTATCCAGACACGTATGTTAAATACAGCGAAGGGCCCAGCGGTACATTCACTGCGTGCACAAGCTGATAAGAAGAGCTACTCAGATGAGATGAAGAAGGTGCTTGAGAATACACCTAACCTTCAAATCAAGCAACAAGAAATCGTTGAAGTCCTTGTAGAAGACAATAAAGTAGTAGGTGTACGTACAAATACGAATGCCATCTACTACTGCAAGTCAGTGGTACTAGCAGGTGGTACGTACATGCATGCGAGATGCCTCACAGGAGAGTGCATCGAGTACACAGGTCCAAATGGACTTAAAGCTTCGACAGAGCTTAGTGAAAGCTTAAAGGCGCTAGGGATTGAACTTAGACGCTTTAAGACAGGTACACCTGCACGTGTAGATGCGAGAACAGTAGACTTTAGCAAGATGGATCCACAACACGGCGACGAGAAAATCGTACCATTTTCTTTTGAAAATACAGCAGAAGGCATCGCACGTGAGCAGCATCCATGCTACCTTACTTATACTAATTTAGAGACACATAAGATTATCCAAGATAACCTACATCGTTCACCGATGTATTCAGGCGTTATCGAAGGGACAGGCCCACGTTACTGTCCATCTATCGAGGATAAAGTGGTACGCTTTAGTGATAAAGAAAGACATCAAGTATTCCTTGAACCAGAAGGTGAAAGTACAACAGAGATGTATGTACAAGGAATGAGTTCATCACTACCAGAAGAAGTACAGCTTGCTATGCTTCGTTCAATTGCAGGACTTGAAAAGGTAGAGGTGATGCGTAAAGGCTATGCCATCGAGTATGATTGCATCAACCCACTTCAACTTAAACATACACTTGAATTCAAGGAAATCGAGAACTTCTTTAGTGCAGGACAGATGAATGGTAGTTCAGGCTATGAAGAAGCAGCTTGTCAGGGGCTTATAGCAGGTGTGAATGCTGCCCTTAAGATTGATGATAAAGAGCAGCTAGTAGTAGACCGTTCAGAAGGTTACATTGGGGTGCTTATCGATGACCTTGTAACAAAAGGCACAAAAGAGCCATACCGTATGCTGACTTCAAGAGCAGAGTACCGTCTTCTTTTAAGACAAGATAATGCAGATCTTCGTCTGACAGAGAAAGGGTATAAAGCAGGTCTTATTACAGATGAACGTTATGCGACTTTCTTAGCTAAGCGCGAAGCTATAGATACAGAGATGGAACGTCTGAAAAACACTTATGTAGGTACAAGTGAGAAAGTACAGGCGATTATCGCAGAGAAAGAAAGTACACCACTTCGTTCGGGGATTGCACTAGCAGAACTTTTAAAGCGCCCAGAGCTTGCATATGAGGACTTTAAAGAGGTAGATACTTCTAGACCAGAGATAGCACCAGATGTCATTGAGCAAGTGCTTATAGAGCTTAAATACGAGGGTTATATCGGTAGACAGCTTAAGCAAGTGGAACAGTTCAAGAAATTAGAGAAAAAAGGTATCCCAGAAGATATCAATTATAATGATGTGTATAGCTTAAGACTTGAAGCGAAGCAAAAGCTAGATGCAGTAAGACCAGTATCTATCGGTCAAGCATCACGTATATCAGGGGTATCACCTGCAGATATCTCAGTACTTCTTGTGTACTTAGAGCAGAAAAAAGCCCGCAAAAAAGAAGAAATGGGAGAATAATATGGATATCAGAGAACTTCTTAAAGAAGGTGCTTTAGAGCTTGGTATCGAGCTTACAGAAAAGCAATTAGACCAATTCTTACGTTACAAAGAGCTTCTTGTTGAGTGGAATGAGAAGATGAACCTTACAGCGATTACAGAAGATGTAGAAGTGATTACGAAGCACTTCTTAGACTGTCTTACAGTGTATTCAAGCTTAGACCTTGGAGAAATTGAGACATTAGCAGATGTAGGGACAGGAGCAGGCTTCCCAGGTATGGTACTGAAGATTGCCTTCCCTCATATACAGATTACACTTATTGACTCACTGAACAAGCGTCTGAATTTCCTAAATCACGTGATTAGTGAGCTAGGACTCCAAAAAATCGTATGTGTACACGGACGTGCAGAAGATGTGGGCAACAACAAAAATTACCGTGAGAAATTCGATGTATGTGCATCAAGAGCGGTAGCAAACTTAGCAGTACTTAGTGAGTACACACTACCTTTCGTAAAGCAAGGAGGCTACCTCATAGCCCTTAAAGGACAAAAGCTAGACGAAGAGCTTGCACAAGGCAAAAAAGCAGTAGCTAT
>JBOFIT010000029.1:0-2342 GCA_051650305.1 Cellulosilyticaceae bacterium | reverse complement strand
AGTACGTGAACTGAATGCTTTTGTATGTGATATTTATCCAGATTTAAATATTATCATTGATATACCTGTCCATGTAAGTATGGCACGTAAACAGCATGTGGACGATATTAACCGTCTGGATTTAGAAGGTGAGGCTTTCCACAAAAAAGTAGAAGAAGGCTATCACTTAGTATACAACGAGAAGAAAGACCCAGCAGTAATGATTGATGGCACAGTAGCCATGGAAGAAATGATTGATGCGGTGTTCCAGATTATTCAAGAACGTCTTGAAAAATAAGAGGATACACACCTTCAAATAAGAGGAGGTTCATAATAATGATAAAAGTAAAAGTACCTGCAACCACAGCAAATATGGGACCAGGGTTTGATAGTATAGGTATGGCGTTACAGATGTATAACATTGCGTATGCGGAAGAGATTGAAAGTGGGCTAGAAATCATTATTCAAGAAGGTAGTCCAGATATCCCAACAGATGAAAGTAATTTAATCTATAAGACGATTTGTCATTTTTATAAAGAGATAGGCAGAGAAGTACCGGGCATTCGTATTATTCAGCAAGACCACATCCCTCATACAAGAGGGTTAGGAAGTAGTGCAGCGTGTATCGTTGCAGGCTTACATATTGCTAATGCCTTGAGTCAAAGCTTCTTCTCAAAGGAAGAGCTTGTACAGATGGCAGCACAATTAGAAGGGCATCCAGATAATACCACACCAGCCTTACTTGGTGGTATGACGATTGGTGCAATGACAGAAGAAGACATGAAGTATGTAAAGGTAGATGTAGCTGAGAACATCCACTTCGCAGTGATGATACCAAACTTTACACTTTCTACAGAGAAAGCACGTGCAGCACTTCCAAAGGAGATTAGCTTAAAGGATGGGGTATTCAATGCCTCAAGAGCAGCACTTCTTGCAGCTTCTATGATTACAGGGGATGTGGAGAACTTAAGTATGGCGATGCAAGACCGTTTCCACGAGCCTTACCGTGAAAGTTTGATACCAGATATGCGCGCGATTCTAGATCATGCCAAAGCATGTGGTGCGAAGGGAAGCTTCCTAAGTGGAGCAGGGCCAACACTTATCGCTGTGATTAAAAATGTTGTTTCTTTCCGAAAAGAAATGGTGAGCTTCTTAGATGGGCTAGAGGTAGAGTGGCAGGTGCAGATGCTTCAAGCTGACCAAAGTGGGGCTAAGGTTTGGATCGATGAGGAGCTGAGGTACTAAGGGGGCGCTGAGTGTATAGCCAGTGACAGGGAGCTACACCTCTCCAGTTTCGTGTCCGTCTTTTAAGAACTGCTAAGCTTGTTCATCTTATAACGTCGCGAACTCACTGCGTTCGGGCACACTCCTAAGAGCATGCGATTTACTTCGCTAAGCAGTTCTAAAAAAGACTACCAAGGAAACTTCCGAGGTGTACTCCCTGTCTTTTGGAGTACACTGGGCAGCTTTGGGGGATGAAAAACAAAAAATAAAAGAGGAAGTGGCTGAGTGTATAGCCAGTGACAGGGAGTTACAACTCTCCAGTTTCGTGTCCGTCTTTTAAGAACTGCTAAGCTTGTTCATCTCATAACGTCGCGAACTCACTGCGTTCGGGCACACTCCTAAGAGCATGCGATTTACTTCGCTAAGCAGTTCTAAAAAAGACTACCAAGGAAACTTCCGAGGTGTACGCCCTGTCTTTTGGAGTACACTGGGCAGCTTTGGGGATAAAAAATAAAAGATAAAAACAAAAGAGGAAGTGGCTGAGTGTAAAGCTAAGGGCAGGGGGCTACACTTAGTAGATTAGCAAAAATAATTGAGATAATAGGGGGGGAGAAGTATGAAAAAGTGGACAGTAACACAGGTGCTAGGTATTTTAGGGATGGTGATATGGTTAGGGACAGGTGTGCTACGAGAGACAGCTTGTATGGATATACCTGCACTGAGATTTATGTTAGGAATTGCACCGAATATAGGAGCTTTATGGGGCTTTGCAATGATGGTAGAGTTGTTTTGTATTCAAAAGAAGAAGGCGTATACCTTTAAGATAGGGCTTATGAGTATAGGGGTTCTTTCCCTTTGTGCAGTAGGATCGGAAATAGTGCATGACTTGTTTTTGAATAGCCCATTTGATGTGTATGATATAATTGCAACTTTAGGGGCTGCGGTTATTTATGTTGTAACAGTGAGGCTGCAAAGTAAGCAAGTAGAAGTAAGGGAGAGTTAAAATGCAAGTAGAAAATATTGAGACATCAAGGCTTCTCTTAAGAGGATTTACGAAAGACGATGCCTTGTGGGCATATAGTATATGGAACAATCCAGAAATGGGTAAATATTTACCAGATGAAGCTAAAGAAGAAATA
>JBOFIT010000028.1:0-20106 GCA_051650305.1 Cellulosilyticaceae bacterium | reverse complement strand
GCAGTGGTGAGAGCACTGATCAACGACCCAAAGGTAGTCTTTGCAGATGAACCGACTGGGGCCTTAAACTCAGCGTCTAGTACACAGGTGCTTGATACTATGACAACTATTAATCAAAAGGGACAAAGCATTGTGATGGTAACCCATGATTTAAAAACAGCATTACGTGGCAATCGTATCTTGTACCTACGAGATGGCAGTGTATGCGGTGAGCTGAATATGGAGGCTTTCAGTCCTGAAAAGGAGACTGTAAAAGAAAGACAACATAAAGTACAGCAGTTTTTAAGTGAGATGGGGTGGTAAGAGTGGGTATTTGGCATATCACATGGGCGAATCTAAAGAAGAAAAAAGGCGGTACTTTTTCATTAGGCTTACTTATTTTACTAGCGGTAGTCTTTATTAATCTTGGCTTAAGCATTAGCACAAGTGTCGGTGGCTTTTTCGAACGTAAAGCAGCAGCACTGAATAGCCCAGACTTCTTGCTAGTCAGTAGTAAGAATGACTATAAAGGGGCATATGAGCAGTTCTTAAAAGAAGACGCACGTGTGGCGGAATGGGAAAAAGAAGAGACTATCTATATGAGTCAGATGAAAGCTGAGCTTTCAGGCTTAGAGATGGCAGGGTATCTATTTAATGCAGATAAAGAGAGAGCATTAGCAGTACTTGAGCCTTTAGAGTCACTAGAAGGTGAAGAAGGTATTTATCTACCCATTAGTCTAAAAGGCTATGGGTATCAGTTAGGTCAGGATTTTTTATTTGAATATAAGAACAAAAGTTATAGCTACAAAATCGTCGGTTTTTTTGAGACGGCGTACTATGGTGCACCTTATGGGAACTATATCAAGTACTTTTTAAGTGAAGGTTATTACCAAGAACTCTATGAGGAGATAGGGGCACTAAATGTCTTATCTGCAACACTAGAAGATGCCACATTGAGTGAAGACTTCAGGCAGGATTTCGTGGATACCACAAGATATGGTGAGGGTGAAAGTGATGTTTTTGCCATAGCTTACCTACTGACAAGTAAGGATATGAGCGATATGGCAACGATGATGCTTAGTATGGTGACCAGTATGATGAGTGCATTTGGCATCGTTCTTACACTTGTAGTCCTTATTGTTATCTGGTTTAGAGTGAATGAAAACATACAAAAGAACATGCGAACCATCGGTAGCTTGCAGGCTATGGGGTATACAAGTAAAGAAGTCATTAAAGCTTTTTTATTAGAATTTGCAGTCATTACCTTAGTGGCAGGGATAGTTGCCACAGTTATAGCTTATGGTGTACAGCCTTTGTTTAACGGCGTATTAACACAGGGGTCAGGATTTATGTGGGAACAGCCTGTGACGATAGGAGTAGATGTGGTGGCTATACTGATTGTACTTTTACTTGTGGTAGGAACGACGCTCCTAGCCACACGCAAGATTCGTAAGATTACACCAGTGGTAGCACTTAGAAAAGGGATTACAACCCACCATTTCAAAAAGAACTGGATGCCATTAGAGAAATTGTTTGGAAGTATCCATACACGACTTGCATGCAAGCAGCTAGTGATGAACGTGAAGCAAAATATTATGATGACTATCGTTATTGCTATTGGGACTTTCGCCATAGGCTTTATGTCTGTTATGTATATTAACTTCGCTTTAGATCATACAGCTATCTACCAAATGGTAGGGCTTGAATTATGTGATGTACAAATTAGAGCCACAAAGCATACAGACATCAGAGCTTTTGCCAAGGAAATAGAAGAGATGGAAGGTGTCAGAAAGGTTAACTTATCAGATATCGTACAATTAAAAGTTGAGGGTATCGGTACACAGATGATTGTCTCAGATAATTTTGAAAAAATGGAAGTACTTGAAGTCTACGAAGGGGATATGCCAAAGTATGTCAATGAAGTTGTCGTTACAGGCTTACTAGCAGAACAACTAGGCAAGACAATAGGGGATGAAGTAAAGGTAAGCTTAGGCGGACAAGAAAAAAATTATGTCATCACAGGTTTTAGCCAGACCACTAATGGTGGTGGTAAGATGGGTATTATGTCTTTTGAAGGGATTCAGCAACTTATGCCTCAGTATGAGATGAATCTAGTAGATGTGTACCTCCAAGAAGGTGTGGCACCAGCCACTTACGTAGGTGAACTAGAGCGTAGGTACAAAGTAGCAGAGTCGGCAATGGAGCAAGAAGACGTGGTGAGTGAGCAAAACGATAAGTATGCAAGTGTCAAAAGAAAAGCAGATGAGAAAATTGCTAAGCTTTTAGCAGAGTACGGCATTGAAAGTATGGAGTATGCATTGATGGTAGATGGTGAGATTGTACTATCAGGTAATTCGGGTGCATACAAAATCGAGAAAATCACTAATTACTATGATTTCTTACAAAGTCAGCTTACGACCTATGCTTCGATGATGAGTGGTATGGTGGCAAGTATGCTTGTAGTCACACTCATTATGATTGGAGCCATCTTATCCCTTGTGATTAAGTCTATGATTCGTGGTAGAAAAGAAGAGTATGGTGTGTATAAAGCCATAGGCTATACCACCATAGAGCTTATGCAGCATATGTCACTTAATTTTATGGGAGTGGCTATTGTTGGAACAGTATTAGGAAGCATCATGACATTTGCTTTTACCAATCCTATACTTGGGACGGTGTTCCACCAGATAGGTTTGACGAGTCTAGCATTTGTGATAGATCCTGTGTTTGTACTAGGAATGAGTGTATTCATTATTGTGTTTGTATATGGTATGTCAATGGTAGTAACTTATGGTATTCGCAAGATTACAGCGTATGAGTTACTCACGGAATAGGAGGGGAAGTCGTGAAAAGACGTAAGATTTTAATAGGGAGCAGTATGCTTTTAACAGCTGGACTTTTGTTAGGTTCAGTCTATGGGGTGACAGCTAGTCAAGTAAGTACACCAAAAGAACTGAGCCAAGAAGAAGATATCCTTACAGATTATGAAGTATATGGTATAGGCTCTGTCAGTAAGATGTTTGGAACAGTAGCAGTGATGCAACTCGCCCAAGAAGGGAAGATAGACTTAGATGCGCCACTCATTCAGTATATCCCAGAATTTGAAATGGCAGATGCACGCTACAAAGCCATTACACCACGTATGTTACTGAATCATACATCAGGGCTTTTAGGTTCTTCGCTTCATGATGGGATGCTTCTTGGTGATACCAATGACCAGTATACAGAGCAGGTGCTAGAAGGACTTAAGTCACAGCGCTTAAAAGCTGACCCAGGGGCATTCTCAGTCTACTGCAACGACGGGTTCACCCTTGCAGAAATATTAGTAGAGCGTGTAAGTGGTATGGATTTTACCACTTACATTGACCAGAAGATTGCAAAGCCTCTAGGAATGGAGAATACTTATACACCCGTCAATTTACCTGATGTAGAGCTGTTAGCAAAGACGTATTATAGAGGCATGGAGACACCAACGGAAGCTGTAGCACCTCTTGCATCAGGAGGTATCTACGCCACAGCAGCAGACTTATGTAAGTTCGGAGCGGTCTTTATGAAGGGTGAAGAAACCCTCCTCACAGAAGCTTCTAAAGAGGAGATGGCAAAGGCATGGCACCTAGAAGATACAATCGGTGTGGTAGAAGGGGATAGTACCTTTAGTTATGGTCTAGGCTGGGATGCGGTAAATACTTACCCCTTTAACCAATATGGCATTCAAGCACTCTCAAAAGGTGGGGATACGACCATGTACCACGCAAATCTAACAGTACTACCTGAGGAAAAGATGTCTATTGCAGTGGTAGCTTCAGGTGGTGCAAGTAGTCAGTGTCAGCTAGCTGCCCAAGAAATTTTACTAGAAGTGCTTAAAGAGGAAGGCATCATCGATGCAATCAAAGAAGAGAAAGCCTTTGAAAAGAAAGAAAAGGTAGCCATACCTGAAAGTATGAAGCAGTATGCAGGGGTTTACCAAGCAAAAGAAATGGTAGAAGTAAGCTTCACAGCAGAAGATACGATGGAGATTAAGGCACTAGAAGACGATATGCAGATCACCCAAAGTTATCACTATACAAGTGAAGGCAACTTTGTATCAGCAGATGGCCAGTATATCTCAGGTGGAGGTCTGAGTGCTGGTGCTGATGGTACTAAAGGGATTACTTATTTAAACTTTAAAGAGGAAGCAAATGGTGAGACTTATCTATTAGGTTCGACGTATGAAAGTGTATCAGGACTTGGTAAGACTGCCATGACCATACCTATGGCACAGAAGATGACACCACACAAGCCAGCAGACAGTGTGATGAAGGCATGGGAAAAGAGAGATGGCAAGAAGTATTACAATATAGGGGAAAGAGCTAGTGGTACGTATTATTTAAATATGCCTTATGTGGAAATGGGATTATTAGAAGAAGTACCAGGCTATACCAAGACTACAAAGGGCATGATGAATACACGTATTGTAGATGCAGATCATGCTAGAAATGAAGTACAGCTACCAGGGGTACTAGGAAGAGACCTTAAAGACTTAAGTTTCTATAGAGAAGCAGGTGTAGAGTATCTTCAGTGCAACGATTTGCTCTTTGTAGCAGAGGATGGTATCGCTACAACCAAAGAACTTCAAGGGGAATGCAGCATTGATGAAAACGGCTATACCAAGTGGTATCAAGTAGCTAAAGAAGATGCAGGTAAGGAAGTGGTTATTGAAGTACCAGAAGGAAGTGCATACTACGTGTACAATGAAGAGGGTGGATGTATCACAAGCTCTATCTTTAAAGGAAGTAGCAGAACTGTGATTCTGCCTAAGGAGGGTAGCATCGCACTTGTAGGCCCAGTAGGTGCGAGATTTAATATTGAAGAAGTAAAAAAATAGAAATAGTAAGGCCCTCCCAAGAGATGCATCTTGGGAGGGCTTTTGGTACTAGATAAGTTTTAAGAGAAGCAATACGGTGAAACCATCAGATGTATTGGAGCAGGAGATATCACCCTCCATCTGATTCATGAGTTGCTTAGCGATATAGAGACCAAGGCCTGTACCCGTATGTGAGGTCGCATTATCACCGCGGTAGAATTTATTGAAGAGTAGCGGTAATGCTTCTTCGCTGACGCCATCCCCATCATCATGTATACGCACTTCTAGGTAGTTAGATGTGAGGGTAGAGGTGACATGAAGGTGAGGCCCACCGTACTTATAGGCATTATAAATGATGTTATTCACCACTTGTGAAAGACGGAGTGAATCCACATATACCATACAAGGCGGGATAGAACCTATCCGCACTTTATCCTCATAATCAGCCTCATCAATGAGTGTCTCAAGAAGGGTGCTATAATGCTCTGAGGGTGCCACATGAAATTCGCCTAAATCCGCAAGTGTGGCGTGGAACATATCTGTAATCAGATGATTAATCTGCTCGGCTTTTTCGTAAATGGTATGAATCTTCTTTTTCAGTGCATCCTCTTGAACGGTGACGAGAAGAAGTTCTGTAATAAGTTTAATACCCGTCACAGGGGTTTTAATATCGTGGCTTAGAGAAGCCACAAGTTCTTTTTTACTTTGATTTGCCTCATATGCTTTTTGGTTGGCTACTTGAAGTTCATGACGCATCAGGTCAAAGCTTTCAGTAAAGGCACCAAACACATTGTGTTTATCCATATTGAGCGGCAGATCCAGATTGCCACTGGCTACTTGCTTAGCAAATACCTGCAACTTTTGAAAAGGCTTGAGGATAGTATGATGCAGATACACAAGATACAATACCCCAAAGAGGCAAAAAACAACGAGGATAAGATAGGTCGTACTGGCTAACTTGTGCTGAAAAGCTCTAAGGGAAAGTTGACTATCGTAGTGGATAAGTATTTTCCCTACTATCTGGTCATCTATAATGACATCCACAATGGGAAGACGCTTCTTGAGTGCAGAGGTGAGAGACGCGTCAAGGGAAGGACGTGTTTGATAAAGGAGCGTACCTTTTAAATCAATGACACTAAAATCATAGGTATACTCACTGTAGTCACCTGCTTCCATATCTCCCCAATGGTTCGCTACTTCTTGTTGGATACGATTGATGCTAATGATATCAAGCGTATCATCTAGAGGTGTAGAAAGGAGATGAAAGGTCAAGGCTGTACCAATGCCGAAGAGAAGTAAAAGAATAAGCAAAGGGACCCTGAATTTTGTCATGATTTTACCTCAAAGACGTAGCCCACACCCCAGATGGTTTTAATGTATGAAGGGTCATTAGGATTAGCTTCAATCTTTTCACGAAGACGTCTGATATGTACAGACAAAGTGCCATCCCCAATAAAGCGGTCTTGCCATACACTATCAAAAAGTTCATCCTTAGAAACCACAGTGTTTTTATGTTCGACTAAATAGCTTAGGAGTTTAAATTCCATTTCTTTGAGTTTGATAGGGGTACCATCTACAAGGACAAGACGATAATTGTAGTCTAAGACGATGTGCTCACAAGCTGGGGAAAGAGAAGGGGTATGCTGGGTGTTCTCATACCTTTTCAACATAGCTTTCACTTTAGCAAGGAGGATATTCAGACTAAAAGGTTTGGTGATGTAGTCATCGCCACCGATGTTTAAGGCAGTCAAAATATCATCATCACTGGTCCGTGCACTAATAAAAAGAATAGGGATATCCGAAGTTTTCCTGAGATGCTTACAAAGTTCAAAACCAGAGGATTTACCTAAGTTGATATCTAAAAGAATAAGAGAAACTTGATGGTTAGCTAAAAAATCCATACAAGCATCATAGCTTGTGACATAAGCAGAAGAAATATCAAACATATTGAAGTATTCACAAGTTGTTTCGGCAATGGTCAGTTCATCATCTACGATGAGACAATTATATTTCATAAACGACCTCCTAAGTATGTATATAGGTATAATATAAATGTATTATAACAGATAAAAGTAGACCAAGCGTACATCTCACTATGAAAAAGTCACGCTTTTTCAAATTGAAACACAACGTGAGAGCATCTATACTTAAAAGTATAAAGCAGTGCAACACTAAAAATAGATGTGAGAGGGGTATGACCATGAAGACTTTTTATACCATTGAAGATGTAGCAGAGATGACCATGCTTAGTACGAGAACCATTAGAAATTATATCAAGCAAGGTTTCTTGGATGGGGAGAAGATAGAAGGGGTATGGCAATTTACATCAGAGGACTTATACAAGTTTTTTGACCATGACTTTGTGAGACAGAGTGTGGATAGTAAGAAAAATGGCATTGTGTATGATTATATGAGCACCAGAAAAAAAGAAGTGCCAACAGTATGTGCGGTTTACGATTATCCAATGAATCCCATAGAAGCACAGACATTTTGCAATAAGTTACTAGAGCGTGTCAATAGTAATGCATACGGAGAAGTGAGATTCTCGTATCAACATCGTAAAGATATGTCACGCGTTATCGTAGTGGGAGACCCAAAGCAAATTGCGAGATTAATGGAGGATTAAAAAAGACGGCTAGCGTCCTGGAATATGGATGCTAGATGTAGCACTGGTGTAGAACGTGATAACGTATGTAGTGGTGCGATAAGAAGTGAAAGTTCTTTAGATTGGATAGGCCTGTACATATAAAAAGTAATGATTCACGCAAGAAGGAGACTGCGAAAGTATTGGCGGTTTCTAAAAACTAGATTTTGGTATATAATAGACTCAAAAATTAAAAATCGAGGATAAATAGATGGAAGCTATAGGGGCAACAAATAATTGCTATCGTACCTATTCAACACTTATCGAACTTCACTATCTAGCAGAAAGATTATGGAATCAGGAAACTGATTTTTTAGATTTAGAAGCAATCTATGAAGAAGCTTATAGAGAAACGTTGTGTAAAGAATATAGTCTGGTATATGAAATATTAGATGGCCTAAGAGGCGTAGGAAGTATGCTAGAGTTCTTGGCAGAGAGTAAGGATTTTGAAGATAGAGAAGCTTATGAAGCGTACGTCAAAGCATTGCCTAAAGAGAAGTTCTTAGAGCATTTCTTTGGCAAGGCGATAGAGATTGACGTGATTAGGAAAGCTTGTGAGGATGAGAAGTATCTTTATGAGCTGTATAAAAAGTATCAGAAACACATCAAAAGTTATGCAGCTTATTATATGGTCTTTATGAGTCCACAACCTTTTGTAGAAGAGTACTTTGAGCTGTTAGAAAAGCTAGATACACCAGCGTTTCAATGCTTTTATGAGACCATTCAGCAGCAAGGCGAGACTGTACTCCAAGATGTGGAGAAAGCATTAGCTGTGTGGCAAACACCCTTAGAAGCATCGGAGAAACTTATGGGTAAGACTTTTGGTAATAGAGGGCCTTATGAGAAGTTTTACTTCGTACCAAGCTACTTTATGCCGTACCGAGTGCTTCGTTTCAATGTATACGAGGACCAGATCCTTGTACTCAATATACGAAAGAAAAGCTATACATCCCAAGATGCCATCAAGGTGATGAAAGTTATGGCAGATGAGACCCGCTTTATGATTCTAGAACTACTGGCAGCGGGAACACCTATGATGGGGCGTGAATTAGCAGAAAAGCTAGGTTTATCCACGGCTACTATCTCACATCATATGGAGCAATTACGCATGTGTGGGCTGGTGACAGAAGAACGTATCAAAAATAGTAAGTACTATGGGGTAGCCACCCATAGCATAGGGTATTTTATGGATTATATGAAAAGACAATTCCATATGTAAAACGAAAAGGAGTGCGAAGGAGCACTTCTTTTTTTTGTTTGACTACAATCTAAATTATTGACAACTAATTAGATAAACATTATACTAGTGTTAAATTAATTAGATATACATCTAGCTTGATTCGAATAAGTAAGGTGTGCATCTAAGAAAGGGGAGTTGGCGTCATGGCATATGTCATTGAAGTAAACAATTTAAAAAGATCTTATAAAGCACAAAAAGGTATGGGGAAAGATATGACAGTAGAAGCTCTAAAGGGCGTTTCTTTTGAAGTCAAGGAGGGGGAGATCTTTGGGCTGCTTGGGCCTAATGGAGCTGGAAAGACTACCACAATCAAAATCCTTACAACGTTACTGGCACCAAGTGAGGGAGATGCAAAGGTGCTAGGGTATGCAACCTTTGGTGGTGAAAAGCATATTCGAAAGCGCATTAATTTTATATTTGGAGGAGAAAGAGGACTTTACTGGCGCTTGTCAGCGTATGAGAATCTAAGATACTTTGGTGACTTATATAAGATTCCTACAAAAGTACTTAAGGAACGCATCGAGACACTACTGGAGTTAGTAGGGTTAAAAGGACGTGAACATGAGAAAGTAGAAGGTTACTCAAAAGGGATGAAACAGCGTCTGCAAATCGCAAGGGGACTTATCAATGACCCTGAAGTATTATTTCTAGATGAGCCAACTTTAGGGTTAGACCCAGTAGGTGCAAAGGAATTAAGGCAGCTGATACTGAAACTTAAACAAGAGGGAAAGACTATCCTACTGACCACTCACTATATGTATGAAGCCGAAGAAGTGTGCGACCGCGTAGGCATTATCAATAAAGGGCAGATGCTAGATATAGGGACGACACAAGTATTAAAGGAGCGCCATCTAGAAGGCGAAGGAAGCTTGGAAGATGTGTATATCAAGTTAGTAGGAGGCGATAGCAATGCATAGTCTAAAAGCTATAGGGGCGACTTTTAGATTGCAGATGGTGCAGTCTTTTAGTAGACCTACCTTTCAATTTTGTGTAGTGATACAGCCTATTGGTTTTGCACTCATTTTCTATATGATGTATCAGTACTCAGGGATTCCAAACTTTATCAATCACGTTGTACTAGGTACGGGACTTTGTAGTTTATGGAGTGCCGTATGCTTTTCATCTGCTGGGGATATACAAAGAGAAGCCTATGCAGGTACGTTGGAAAACCTTTTTAGTGTACCCACATCCTTTTACACCATTATGATAGGAAAGATTTTGGCGAATACAGTACTAGGGCTACTCGGTATGGTGCTTAGTAGTGTGACCGTAGGACTTTTGACAGGACAAATGCTAGTGGTTGAAAACATGGGGCTTTTTATAGGGGCTTTCATAAGTATGATTCTAGCTTTTATCAGTGTATCGTTAGTCATCTCGCCTGTCTTTACCTTATCGAAGCGGGCTAGAGTCTTGATGAATTGCCTCGAGTATCCTATCTATATCTTATGTGGTTTTATGGTACCCGTAAGTACGTTGCCAAGTGGTATAAGTTGGATTGGGTACTTGATCCCTACCACATGGGCGATAGAAGTACTACGAACCAGTACCACAGGGATGGTGGATAGTAAGGCAATTATGATGCTCTTCGGATTAAGTAGTGTGTATATCATTATAAGTCTCTTACTCTTTAAAAGAATCGATAAACTGGTGCGTATTCATGCAACGTTGGGGGTGAGCTAAGATGGAGATGATAGGAAGACTTTATCGCAATGGACTTTATACTTATAAGAGCTTATATGGTGGCATGGATCTGAAATCTTTTTTATGCTATGCAGTGATGAATCCCGTTTTACAAGTGGTGTTTTTCTCTTTGATTGCTACTGAGGCTTACGGAGAAGCAAATATTGCCCCTTATGTGATAGGGAATGCACTGATTCTTATTACCCATAGTGCATTCTTCGGTGTAGGAAGTGTCTTTGTAGCAGAGCGTTTCATGGGGACGATCAAAAGCTTGGTCACATCACCAGTGAATAAGTTCAGTATTTTTGTGAGCAAATTGGTGTTTTATATACTGGAAGGATTACGAAGTATTGGCATTGGCCTTTTGACAGGAGTTCTATTCTTTGGAGTAAGGCTAGAGTGGCAAGTGATGGGACTCTTTCTCATAACAGTAGTCGTCGTAGCCTTTTCAGCTTGTGCCATGGCATTAGCAGTGGGTTCACTAGGCCTAGTGACAAGGGATCTCAACCTTATCATGAACCTGATGAGTATGGGACTACTTGCACTGACAGGAGCCAACTTCCCAGTAGAATGGCTACCGCTAGGCCTCAGACAAATAGGTGAAATCCTACCCGTCACCCATGGGCTTAAGGTCATCCATATGCTCCTAGAACCTGAGACATTAAAAATGGGTATGGTCTATCAGCAGCTAGGCTTAGAATTACTCATAGGTATCAGCTACTGCGTCATCGCCTATATAGTCTTCCGTGTGTTCGAACGTATGGCGAGAGTAGAGGCCACATTGGATATTTACTAGATAAACAAATAAATAAAGATAAAAACCTGCTAGCACTATGTAAATAAGGCTAGCAGGTTTTTTGTGAGGGATTAGGTAGGGGAAAATGACATATTATGAGAAGGAATAGAGTGTAATATAAAGAATATTGTAAAAATATAAAAAATACATTAAACTATATGTGACAACATAGAAGATTGACAGGTGATAATAATAAAATTTGTAAGGGGAGATTAAGGGATGAAAAGTAAGATTGCAAAGCTATTAGCTATTGTAATGCTGCTCCAAGCGTGCTATGTACCGGGGATACATGGGACAGAGTACACTATGGATACAGATATACAACAGCTAGTAGGTCCAAAACAGGTAGAAACAACGACACCACCTGCGTACGAGGTTGTGGAACCAGAAGCAGTGAGTAGCAATGTATTTGATTATGGATTGTTTGCAGGGAATGAAAGGGCCAATCTTGAGTTTAGTGGCTATACATTAGACGTAGAAGGCAATGTAAGAAGTAATAATGGCATTAGAACAAATTGCCAAGATTTGAGAATTAGTGGAAGTTGTGAGGCTAGTGGGGAGCTTCAGACATATGGTACCAATATAGAAATAGGGCAGCAAGTAACAGGTGTACCTACTTTGCAGATGCCAGATTTCTATGATGAAATGATAGGATTATTTTCAGGGATAGCAGATGTGTATGATGGCGATTTGATGATAGACCAAAGCCATGCTGAATTTAAAATGCCAGCTATTATACATGGAGATGCTACATTTAATAATGTAGCACTAGAGGGCACAGGTTCTATTTTTGCAGATAGACATATTACATTAAATATGTATAGCCTTAGTTCACAGAATAATTCAAGGGTTTTTTATTATTCTAAAGAAGGTAATATTACAATCAATGCAGCTTATGCTAAATTAAATGGTATTATCTATGCACCAAATGGAACAGTTACTTTTAATGGCTATGATTTAGAACTGAATGGAAGAATTATAGCAGACAGAGTCATTTTAAATGGGAGCATGATTAAAATTAAGACGGATGAAAGTGATTTAGAGCTTTTAAATAAACCACCAACGGTAGATGCAGGGAGTAACCAAGAAGTAGACTTAATGAATAAAGTTGAACTAAAAGGTTTGGTAGCAGATGATGGGTTATTGTATACAATACCAGATATTAAGTGGCAAAAGGTTGATGGTCCAGGAGAAGTTACTTTTGATAACCATAATCAAGCATCAACACAAGCAAGTTTTAGTGAGGAAGGTACATATATACTAGAGTTATCGGTATTTGATGGTCAATACACAAGAAAAGATACTGTGCGTATTGACGTGATATCACGAGAATATATGATTTATAAGACGTATACAAGTACAGAAGATTTTGCACAAGGAAAGACGATTAACTTAGCAGATACTATACCTAATCAGCTGCAATTAGATGAAGAAACAAAGCCGTTTAATTTTATATGGGTAGCGGTATCAAGTAAAGGAACAGTTGTAAAGATTGATACAGATACAGGAGAAATATTAGGTGAATACCGTACGGCGCCACAAGGGCAAGCGTTAAATCCATCTCGGACAACGGTAGATAAAAAAGGGAATGTTTGGGTAGCAAATAGAGATGGCAATAGTGTAACTAGGATAGGGCTTGAAGAAAATGGACAATGGATTGACAAAAATGGTAATGGGATATGTGATACCTCTACAGGTCTAGGTGATGTAAGAGCTTGGACGAATAAAGGTGGAGCAGATACTTCTGGAGGCGTATCAACAGCAGAAGATGAATGTATCATTACTTATGTACGTACAAGCTCACCAGGAACGAGACATGTATCAGTAGACGGTAATAATGATGTATGGGTAAGTGGTACAGGTAATAGAGTTTTTGACTTGATTGATGGAGACACTGGAGAAATTAAGAGAACAGAAGGGCCTGTCGGTTATGGTGGTTATGGTGGTCTTATCGATAAGAATGGCGTCATTTGGTCGGCAAATCCATTTTTGAGATGGGATACATCCACATCACTTAATAGGAGTGAGCAAGGCAAAGGCTGGACTACGAGCAATCACTATAGCTATGGATTAGGTATTGATCCAGAAGGAAATATATGGAATACAGGTGGAAGCCTTATTCACAAATTTGCTCCAGATGGTAAGCATTTGGGAACCTTTAGTCATGGTGGACCATCATCACAAGGTTGTGCTGTAGATCAAAATGGGGATATATGGGTAAGTCATAGCTCGGCATATAGGACACTCTCACGATTAAAAAATGATGGAACTTGGGTTGGAAATATTACATTACCAAGTGGAGCAACAGGCGTAGCTGTAGATGCCAATAATAAAATATGGGCAACTTGTATGAATAAAGGGGTAGTTGTAAGAATTGACCCGACTAAAGGAAAAGTCGGCGAGATTGACTATACAACACCTTATCTTGGGGGAACGTTATATAACTACAGCGATATGACTGGAAGTACACTTTATGGAATGCCAGAAGTTGGCACATGGACGACGGTTTATGATAGTGAACAAGAAGGTGTAGAATGGGGAAAAGTTGTATGGAATGGACAACGAACCAACGATGGTAGTCTTCGTGTCTATGTAGAAACCAGTGAAGATGGCGTAAAATTCTCAAAGCAACAAGAAGTAACCAATGGTAGTCAAATAGATTTGCCTAGAGGACGCTATATCAAGCTAAATGTAGAGTTTAGACGTTCATCAGATGGTAAGTCACCTATACTAACAGATATTACCGTTACATCTAATGGCTATGATATACCATTAAAAGCTAATGATGTACCAGAAATAACAGTTGATAACTACTTAAAGACAAATATGACACAAGCGCTAGAACTTAATGCTACGATAACAGATGATCTCTTGCCAACAAGTGATCCCATGGCTATAGGATGGACAAAAGTAAGTGGTCCAGGAGAAGTAACCTTTGAAGATGCAACCAAAGCTGTCACAACAGCACAGTTTAGTGAAGAGGGGACCTATGTACTTGCAGTACAAGTAACAGATGGTGCAAATCAAAGACAAGCGACAGTGAAAGTTGATGTAACCAAGACACCAATCATTATAGATGAAGAACTACCAGTTGTTCATATAGATTTATCTAAAGAAACAGCACAAGTGGGAGAAGATGTCAGTGCAATAATCTATGCAACGGATAATATAGCTATATCAGAACTTAAGGTATGGATTAATGGAGAAGAGCAACTCTTAGAGCCACAAATAGAACCTTATGAATTTGTACTAAAAGGCAATGTGCCAAAGATTTATCAAATTGAAGTGAAGGCTGTAGATACGAGTGGTAATGAAAGTCGAAAGGAAGCTCTATGTAAGATAGTTAATACAGATGATACAACGAAGCCTATTGTAGCTATAACCAGTCCTGCAAATGGAAGTAGTATTAATGAACCAGTAGAAATTATAGGAACAGCAATGGATGCAGAAGGACTGCTGTATTATGAGCTTCAATATCAGAAGCAAGGAGAAGAACAAAGCAGATTTATTACTTTTGTAAAAGACCCAATGCCACACGACAATAGAAGTCTTGGGGTATTAGATCCAAGTCAGCTTGAGAAAGGTACCTATATCATTCGACTGATTGCTTATGATAAAGGTGGCAATAGTAATCATGTGGATGTGCAATATGAGATAGAAGAAATGTTAGAAGACAAGGTAGCACCACAGATAACGATTAAAATGTCAAAAGATAAAGCAGATGTGGGTGAATTAGTAGAGGCCAGTATACAGGTTTTGGATAATAGAAACTTACAATCTGTAGCAATTTATAAAGATGATGTACTTCTAGAAGAAATCAAAGATTTTGAAGAAGGTATAAATGAACAATCAGCTACATTAAGTTTCAGTGAAATAGAAGCAAAAATTGTGACGATTAAAGTAGTAGCGACAGATAGAAGTGGTAATACAAATGAACAAATAAGTGAGTGTAGTATTATCGACACAAGGGACAAGATACCGCCGACAGTACAGCTTATCCTATCAGCACTTGATGGCAATATAAGGGGTAATGTAGCTTTTAGTGGGACAGCTCAAGATGATAATGCTTTAGAACGCTATATGATTCAAGTAAAGCGTGCAGATGAAGATGAAGCAAAGTTTGTAACACTTTTCGAGGGGAATACACCCAAAGTCGATGAAGCATTTGGTGTGTGGGATAGTCGCCAAGTAGAAGATGGTATTTACGACTTTAAATTGACCGTACAGGATAAAGGTGGATGGATTGCGTATCAGACGATACAAGGTAGAATTGATAATACAGCCCCTACAGTACATATTACATTCTCTAAAGACCAAGCGAGTGTAGGAGAAGAAATCGTAGCAACTATAGAGGTAGCGGATAATATACATGTAGCAAAGGTAGCAGCCTATGTCAACGATGAACTTATATTAGAAAGTGCTGGAACCATAACATTTAGACGTGACCAACCAGAGACCATAACAGTACGTGTTGTTGCAACAGACCTAAGTGGCAATGTAACAGAAGTGAGCAAGTCATGTGACATGATTGACAATAGAGACCCGCAGGCGCCAGTAGTGGATATTCAAACACCTATTCATGGAAGTAAAATTACACAACCTACAAAAATTGTGGGTACAGTACGTGATAATGTAGGAATCAAAGATTATAAGTTGGAGTATCGACCGAAAGATGTAGAAGCGTATACCCTTTTAGCAGAAGGAAATACTGAAAAACTTAGTGAAGTATTGGGGGTATTTGACCCTACAAATCTAGAAAAAGGTATTTATGAAATACGCCTTACAGCTACAGATGTAAGTGGATGGACGCGTTGGATAAGCATTTTTTATGATGTGACAGATGATACAGGGCAAGGTAGTGGAGAGCTTATCTTAAATCTCAATGTATCTCAGATTACGGCAACTGTAGGTGAACCAGTAGAAGCACATGTTTACATAGAAGGAACAGCAGAAGTCGCAAAACTTGAACTGTATATTGATGGTGTGCTTACACATACAGTGGATGGTAAAGTGAATTTCACTTCAGAAATAGCAAAAACAGTTAGTCTAACCGCCATTGCTGAAACCGTAAGTGGCAGTAGTGTACTTGTGACAAATGAATGTCAATTTGTAGCCGAGCAGGGTGAAGGACAAGGAGAAGTTATATTTGGAGGGCCAGAGAGAGGGACAAGTATCACAGCACCTACAGCAATTATAGGTACTGCCAATGATAATGTAGCCTTTGCAAGCTATAAGCTTCAGTACAGAAAAGCTACCGATACAGCATATACTACATTTGCAGAAGAGACAGTACCAAAGATAAATGAAGTATTAGGTGTATTCGATCCAACATTACTTGAAAATGGTATTTATAATGTTCGATTAGTAGTAACAGATCAAGCAGGCAATACGACTACGACAGAGACACACTACATTGTAGAAGGAGAAATGAAGATAGGTCATATGGGCATAGGGTTTACAGACATTATAGCCAATGTAGCAGGCATCGATATGTCAATAGATCGCTTCTATGATAGCCGTAACAAGACACAGGGTGATTTTGGTGTGGGTTGGCGCCTTGGACTTAGCAACATGCAGCTCTTTGAAAGTACACCAATGGCACACGGATGGGAGCAGGTACAATCAAGCGGAGGAATAGGTGCATCCTACCAGATTATAGATACAGCAAAACACTATGTAACAGTAACACTAGGCGATGGAAGTAGTGAGACATTTGATGTAGTACTCGGTACAAGTCAGCAACCTTTTGTACCTATTGTGACAACGACAGTAAACTTCCAAGCAAGAGGGAAATCAGGCTATAAGTTAGAAGTAGTAGGAAGCAATAATGTACTGCTATCACAAAGAGTAGGACCAGTAGATTTTATAGGTGATGCAACGGCATTCTTCTTTGAGCCAGTACGCTACAAGCTTACAACCAAAGAAGGAACAGAAGTCATCATTCACAAGGTGAATGGCGTAGAAAGCATGAAGGACAACAAAGGTAATACAATTGCAATTACCAAAGATGGCATTATCCATTCAGGAGGCAAGAGTATTCTCTTTGAAAGAGATGCACAAGGACGTATTATTAAAGCGACAGATTTAGTGGGCAAGGTAACGACTTATGCTTATGATGCACAAGGTAATCTAGTGGCGGTTACCAACCCTATAAACCAAACGATACAGTTTACCTATGGAGAGAACCATTTCCTAAAAGAAATTGTAGGACCTGATGGTAAACCAGTCGCACGTAATGAATATGATGCAGATGGGCGTCTAATAGCAAGTATAGATGCTAGTGGCAATCGTGTGGAATATGACCATGATATTGAGGGCAGACAAAATATCATCAGAGATAAATTAGGAAATCAAACGCTATATACATACAATGACCAAGGCAAAATTTTGCAAACAGTAGATCCACTAGGGAATAAGACAAGTTTTGTCTATGATGATAAAGGTAATTGTACAAGCCTAACAAATGCTAGTGGAGAAACAATCTATTATGAGTATGATGAAGACAATAATATTGTTGCGCAATATGATGCGAGAGGCAATAAAGTACTGTGTGACTATGACACAGAAGGACGAGCGAAGACAATCACTGATAAGAATGGTATGAAGTTACACTTTGAATACGATAGTCAAGGTAATATGACAACAATCAGAGATGAAGAAGGCAATGTAACAAGAAGTACCTATGATGCACAAGGAAGAATTACACAAAATGAAGATGCAATAGGTTCTATTACCCAATATACCTATGATGGGCAAGGCAATTTGCGTAGTGAGACAGACCCACTAGGTAATACGACCTTCTTTAATTACGATGAAGAAGATAGATGTACCTCTATCGTATCTACACGAACCAATGAAAAAGGGGAAGTAGAACAGGTTATTAAATACAACGTCTATGATGAGATGGGAAGAATTATAGAAACAGTTGACCCACGAGGCAATAGACAAAAGAATATTTATAACGATTTAGGACAAGTGGAAGCAGTTATAGACCAAGAAGGTCATAAGACAAGATTTGAATATGATGAACGTGGCAATCAAATACGTATCATTTATTCAGACCAGACAGAAGAAGTATTTGAGTACAATGCGGGTGATCAACTGATCAAAGCACATGGCAGGGATGGTAAAGCCACAACGTTTGAGTATGATAAAGTAGGCCGACTACTAAAAATGATTAATCCAGAAGGTACCTACATAGAAAATGTTTATAATGAGATAGGAAATGTGGTTGAACAGTATGATGAAGCACGTAACAAAACAACATTTACCTATGATTCATTCGGTAGAAAAACAAGTGTAACAAATGCATTAGGGCATGTAATAAGGTATCAATACACAAATGCAATGGAACCTACGACAATCATTGATCCAAATGGCTATGCTACACATTATGCCTACAATAAACGTGGGTTATGTGAGCGCATTACTTTTGCAGATGGTACAAGCATCCAAATGGCTTACGATGCATTAGGACGCATGACTCAAGTTACAGATGAAGAAGGTTATGTGACACGATATACGTACGATGCAAACAATGCCATCAAACAAGTTATGGATGCGACAGGTAGTACAACAACTTACAATTATGATGAATTAGGTGCATTGGTAGAGGTGATAGATGCAGAAGGCAAGTCAACGAAGTATGCCTACGATTTAAGCGGGCAGATGACTAAGCGCACATTGCCAATGGGTATGTTCGAGGAGATGGCATATGATGAAAGAGGTAACCTCATAAGTCGTATAGACTTCAACGGCAATGAGACCACGTATAGTTATGACGCGATGAATCGACTACAAACAAAGACTTATGCAGATGGTACAAAAGAAAGCTATGCCTACAATACAATAGGGCAAATAAAAACCATTACAGATGCCAGAGGTCGTACAAGCTATGAATATGACTACCTAAACAGACTCAAAAAACAACAAAATCCAGATGGTACATGGATAAGCTATGCATATGATACAAATGGCAATATCACAAAAGTTACAACATCTTATAGTGAGACAAGCTATACACATGATGCACTTGGTAGAATAGATACAGTAACAGATAGCAAAGGGCAGGTATATACCTATACATACGATAAGGCAAACTATATCAAGAGTATTGACCAAGCAAATGGTGTAAAGACCAAGTATACTTATGATAAACGCTATCGTCTCAAAAAGATTGAACATCTAAGCCCACAAGCATTACCAATAGAAAGCTACGAATATACCTATTCACCAAAAGGTCTGCGTGAAGAAGTCAAGGAACTAAATGGCACAGTCGTCAACTATACCTATGATGAATTAGGAAGACTTATCGGGGAGATTATCACAACTCGCAACCAAGACCAAGAGGAAGTCATCCTCAGCACAAGCTATACGTACGACAAAGTAAGCAATCGTATAACTCAAGTGAAAAATGGTATCACAACACAGTGGACATATGATGAGAACGATAGACTGCTATCAGATGGTAATGCTACTTATACCTATGATGCTAATGGGAACTTACTAGAAAAACGACAAGGTGAAGAAGTTCATACCTATAGTTATGATTATGAAGACAGACAAATCAAATCCATTACACCTGGTGAAGCAGGCATGATAACCACTACCTACAGCTATGATACAGCAGGCATACGTGTAGGCAAAAAAGTTAATGGAAGAGATGAGACACGTTATCTTGTAGATAGCAATGTGATGTATCCACGCATAATAGATGAAATAGCAGGAGATGGGACACTACTTGTCAGCTACACTTATGGCAATAAGCTATTGGCACAGACAAGAGGCGAACAAACACGCTACTATCATGGAGACCACATCGGAAGTATTCGTTTCCTTACAGATGATACAGGTGAAGTGACAGACCGCTATAGCTACGATGCATTTGGTAATACACTGTCAAAAGAAGGTACAACCATCAACGA
>JBOFIT010000027.1:0-57617 GCA_051650305.1 Cellulosilyticaceae bacterium | reverse complement strand
GCTTGTGATTCAAAATGGAACGACACAGCTTATCAACGTTAAATCACAAGATAGTTTAACAAAGCTTATCGATATGGTGCCAGGTATTATCTCTAATTTCCCAGATATGGTTTCGAAGTTTTCAGGTACGGATAAAAAGCCAGCAGCAAAAGAAGAAGCAGCTGAGTATCATCATTTAGAAAAATAAGCATCAAAAAAAAAGTGCATCCACAAGAGATGCACTTTTTTATTAGACGTTAAATCTGAAGAGAATGATATCGCCATCTTTAACGATGTATTCTTTACCTTCAAGGCGTACAAGCCCTTTTTCTTTAGCTGCAGTATAAGAACCACTTGCTACAAGGTCGTGGAAGTTTACAATCTCAGCACGGATGAAACCACGCTCAAAGTCAGAGTGGATTTTTCCAGCAGCACCAGGTGCTTTTGTGCCTTCTGTAATAGTCCATGCACGAACTTCTTTAGGACCAGCGGTTAAGTAGCTAATAAGACCAAGAAGCTTGTAACTTGCTGCAATGAGAAGATCAAAGCCTGTATTTGTAATACCAAGGTCTTCAAGGAAGACTGCTTTTTCTTCTTCGTCTAAATCAGCAAGTTCTTGCTCGATTTGTGCACAGATAACAAATACTTCTGAGCCTTCTGTAGCAGCAAATTCACGTACACGTTGTACGTATTCATTATCACCAGCGATTAAGTCATCTTCAGATACATTTGAAGCATAAAGTACTGGTTTGCTACTGATAAGACCTAGGGAAAGGATGAATTGATCTTTGTCTGCATCTTCTCCTAGTAAGCTACGGGCTGGAAGACCTTCTTCAAGGTGAGCTAGAAGTTCTTTTAGAATCACAAGTTCAGCAGCAGCAGCTTTATCATTTTTTGCAACTTTAACTGTCTTTGAAATACGACGCTCTAAAACTTCTACATCTGAGAAGATAAGCTCTAAGTTGATTGTCTCAATGTCACGAAGTGGATCAACTGTCTTATCAACGTGGATGATGTTATCGTTTTCGAAGCAACGAACGACTTGAACGATGGCGTCTACTTCACGGATGTGTGATAAGAATTGGTTACCAAGACCTTCACCTTTACTTGCTCCTTTGATAAGACCGGCGATATCTACGAACTCTACAGCAGCTGGTAAAATCTTTTCAGAGTTATACATTTCTTTTAAAACATCAAGTCTTTTATCTGGTACAGCAACGACGCCCACGTTTGGTTCGATAGTACAGAATGGGTAGTTGGCTGATTCGGCACCTGCTTTTGTTAACGCGTTAAATAGTGTACTTTTGCCGACGTTTGGCAAACCTACAATTCCTAATTTCATTTATTTATCCTCCTGTATACGCTATTAAATGCTATCCATACTAATTCAAAATTATATAAGATATAAGCGCTGGTTGCAATGATAAAAAAATAAAACTGCAAAAAACTGCAGTTTTACTCGTTTTTTCCTATGACGTAGCCAAGAGAAAAGCTTATAATAGTAGTAATAATATAAGCAATTATAGCAAATAAAGTGAGTTTCTGGAGTGCGTCCGCTTGTTCGAGTACATTTTCGTCTAGCATTTCTTTGTCGCGTTGGGCAACGCGGTAATGACGTTTGCTTGCATAAGGCATGAGTTCACCACCTTCATGTTATCATCTTATTTGTGTAGTATACTTTATTCGGATACTATCTATTAGTATGAATAAAAACAAAAAAAATATTCTTAAAGGGACATTTACAGGACTTTATAAAAGTCCTATAATAGATTCATTACAAAGGAGGCAGCATATGAATACAGTGTATCCCATTTATTTTCCTCATTTAGGAGGCTTTTTATCAGACACAGGGTTAAGTATTGACCCCGTTGCAATAACAGTTTTTGGATTGCCTATTTATTGGTATGGTATTATTTTGACGACAGGCATTGTTTTAGGTCTTGTCATCGCTATGTATATGGCAAAGAAAGAAAAGCTAGACCCAGATTTAATATTAGACTTCTTACTTATTGATATTGTCTTTGCCATTTTAGGTGCGAGACTTTATTTTGTAGCCTTTAGATGGCCGGAGTATAAAGATAATCTTTGGAGCATTTTAGATATAAGAAGTGGTGGTATCGCTATTTATGGTGCGATTATTGCTTCAGTATTAGTAGCTGCCATTTATACAAAAGTAAGAAAGCTTAATCTTTGGCAATTTGGTGATATTGCAGCCTATGGTCTTTTGGTAGGTCAAGCAATCGGACGCTATGGAAACTTTGTGAATCAAGAAGCCTTTGGAGGCGAAGCAGGACCGCAGGCATTATTCGCAATGCAAATTGCTAAGTCCGAAGCAGTGGCACATAGTACATCGAAGACCATTGAAGGTTTCACGACTTACGCCAGAACTATTGTTGATAATGTCACAGGCTTAGAAAGGGTAGTGGAGTATGTACAAGTACATCCGACTTTCTTTTATGAGTCATGTTGGAATATAGGTTTACTGATCTTATTACTTCTTTATAGACGCTATAAGAAAAATCATGGAGAAGTCTTCTTCCTTTATGTGATGGCGTATGGAATCGGACGTTTTTGGATCGAAGGTTTACGTACAGACCAGTTAGTCATAGAATCTATAGGTATTCCAGCATCTCAAATTGTGGCAATTGTGTCGATTGTATTAGGGGTTGCCGGCTTTATATGGTGTCGAATAAAAAGAAAAACTGTGTAGATATTTCAAAAAAATGTAAATTGTTGTTGATTTTTTCCAAATCCCCCCTTATAATAAAGGACAGAGAGAGAAAAATAAAAGTAAGACCATTTTTAATGTTTTATCAGGAGGGATTTAAATGAATAACACAGTTACAAGTATAGGTGCCCTACAAGCGCGCCTCAATGCGCTTGTCGCAACGACGAATTTATACACAGAAGATCTCGCAGAACTTTATACAATCAGCACAGAATTAGACCAACTAATTGTCGCTTACTATAACGAATATCAGCAATAACCAGTAGCAATAAGCTAGCACATCCAGTGCTAGCTTTTTTTTTGTCCAAAACCTTAGGAAACTAGAAAAAATAATGGTTTTTTATTCATAAAATATTCGAAATCCCCTTGAAAAATTCTCCAAAAAGCAATAAAATAAAAGAAAGTGGTGTTGAGTGGGTTAAAGTGGGGCAAAAAGGGGGAGTAGTGGAGGATGTTTATCGGAGAGTATCGTCATAGTTTAGACGACAAAAGTAGAGTCATCGTACCAGCTAAATACCGAGAACAACTTTCAGAACAATTTGTCCTAACAAAAGGATTAGATGGGTGTCTTTTTGTTTACTCTCAAAGTGAATGGACAAGCTTTGAGGAAAAACTAAAAGCACTGCCACTTACAAACACCAATGCGCGTAAATTTGTTCGATTTTTCTTAGCAGGAGCAGTAGAATGTCAGACGGACAAACAAGGTCGCATACTTATTCCTAGTCATCTTAAAGTATATTCTGAGATAGAAAAAGACATAGTATTCATAGGTATGGGAAATCGCATCGAAGTTTGGAGCAGCAGTAAGTGGGATGCATACAATGAGGAAGCTTTTGATGCTAGTACATTGGCAGAACAAATGGAACAATTAGGAATATAAGGAGAAAGACTTATGGAGTTTAATCACTTGTCAGTTTTATTAAATGAATGTATTGATGGCTTAGCCATTAAAGAAGATGGTACTTACGTAGATGGGACATTAGGTGGTGCAGGCCATGCTAAGCATGTATGTGAGCGATTAGGAAAGGAAGGGCACTTCATCGGCATCGATCAAGATACCAATGCACTTCAAGTTTCTAGAGAACGTTTGAAAGATATGGTACCTAAAGTATCTATAATGCATAATAATTTTTCGAATGTTGTCGATGTATTAGATGAATTAGACGTAGAGGCCGTTGACGGCATGCTTATTGACTTAGGGGTTTCTTCCCATCAATTAGACGAAGCATCGAGAGGTTTTTCTTACATGCATGATGCAAAGCTTGATATGCGTATGAATCAAGAAAGTGACTTCTCAGCTTATGAAGTCGTTAATGAATACAGTGAAGAAGGCCTTTATGAAGTCATTAAAGGCTATGGCGAAGAAAAATGGGCCAAGCGTATCGCGAACTTTATTGTAGAAAGAAGACAAAAAGCACCGATCGAAACAACTTATGAATTAGTAGACGTCATTAAAAGTGCAATACCAGCAAAAGCACGTAAAGATGGTCCACATCCTGCGAAGCGAACTTTCCAAGCCATTCGTATCGAGGTTAATAAAGAAATAGATATTATAAGACCAACAATTCTAGATGCAGTTGGACGACTTAAAAAAGGTGGAAGACTTTGTATCATTACTTTCCACTCATTAGAAGATCGTATCGTTAAACATACTTATAAGGAACTCGTAGATCCATGTATTTGTGATAGACACATGCCAATGTGTGTGTGCGGTAGAAAACCAACGGTAAAAATCATCACACGTAAACCAATCTTGCCATCGGATGAAGAATTAGAATTCAATCCAAGAGCACGTAGTGCTAAGTTAAGAATAGTAGAGAAAATATAGTATAAAATAGAGAAAACAATGTGATGTTGTTTCAGGAGGGATTTTTAGATGGCAGTAAACAATGTAAAAAATTATAGCTATCAATATGGTACTGAAGCACCTAAATATCCATACGGTGTACCTAATCATACGGAGACTCCAGACTTTCAACCACTTAGAAGACCTAGCAAGAAGTCTAAACCAAAAGTAGATATAGCCCATGTCATTAAGCTTACTACATGTGGAGCGGCAGTGTTCATTGCGGCCATATCTTTTGTGCATTTAACCTCTGAACTTGCGACAAAGCAGCGAAGACTTGAGCAAATTACAAGTCAAATTAGAGAAACACAAAGTGCCATTAATAGTATGCAGGCCATTATAGCAAGCCAGTTAGACCTTGATGCCATACAAAAAGTTGCCCAAACACAATTAGGGATGGCAGAACCTTTGCCACATCAAGTGGTTTACTTAGAATTACCACAAGAAAGTTATACGGTGTACAATGAGTAAAAAACGTGTAAAACCACAAGAAAATCGAAAACGTAGCCAGACTAAAAAAGCGGGGATTGACCGTAGAAAACGCTTAACGAGACGACTTGCATGGGCTAAAGTGATTTTTATAGGGGTTATGGGGTTCTTGATGTATCGTGTAGGCTATATAAAAATAGTCAAAGGCGAGGAGTATGAGCGACAAGTATATGACAGTATGTCAAATACAGAAAAAGAAATAAAGGCTTTAAGAGGAAGTATCGTTGATCGTAATACGAAGCCACTGGTAACAAGTAGCTTAGTTTACAATATCATTATGGAGCCTATTATTATTAATGGGTTGATAGAAGAAGAGAAGCAAGCTACTTTAACTGAATTAGCCACTTACACGGGGAAAACAGTAGCGGAAATTCAGCAAATGGTAGAAGAAAAACCTAAGTCTTGGTATAAAATCTTAAAAAAAGATATTAGTGCTGAAGATATGGAACTGCTTAAAGCGAATAAGCAAATCAAAGGCGTATGGTATGAGGAAAGCTTTATTCGTACATACCCTAGAAATGAATTAGCAGCTCAAGTTATGGGTTTTTATAATGGAACACAGGGCCAATACGGTATTGAGCAACAATACAATACGTTTATGCAAGGTAAAAGTGGACGTATCTTCCCTCGTGTGCAAGATGGCAGTATTACAGTGACAGAAGTAGCACCATCAAAGATGGGAGATACAGTGGTGACGACTTTGGATGAAGTTGTGCAGCAGTATGTCGAGCAAACGATGGATATGTATGTGAAAGAATATGGACCCATTAATGCAGCTGCAGTTGTAATGAATCCTAAGACGGGTGAGATTTATAGCATGTATTCTTATCCGGAATTTAACCCTAATACATATAATAACCTTGAACAGCAACTAGGTTCTGGGGTATGGAATGGCTTGAGTCAAGAAGAAATGTCCAAAGCCCTTAATGATGCGTGGCAGAACTTTAATACCCAGCATCCTTATGAGCCAGGTTCCACATTAAAACCTATTGTGACGGCTATTGCCTTAGAAGAAAATTACATTGGCTTAGATGGTTACTATGAGTGTACAGGACGTAACAATGTGGCAGGCGCTAACATTAAGTGTTGGAAAACATCAGGACATGGTATACAGACTCTTGAGCAAGCATTGGCCAATTCATGTAACTCAGCAATGATTCAAATAGCAGAGAAAATCCCGGGGAATGTCTTCTTGGAGTATCTCGTGAAGTTTGGATTTGGTCAACCAACGGGTATTGATTTACCAGGAGAGGCATCAGGACTTTTACATCCATCCAATAAGTTTGGACCAGTAGAACGTGCTACAGCATCTATGGGACAAGGGATTACCGTAACACCAGTACAGTTATTATCGGCTTTTTCAGCAGTTATTAATGGTGGTTATTTGATTGAACCACATATTGTATCTGAGATGCGAGATAGTGATGGTAATGTGGTTGAAGTATTTACACCAAAGGTGAAGCGTCAGGTGATTTCAGAGGAGACATCCACTATTTTGAGAGAGTACTTACGTACGACCATTACATTAGGTACAGGTACAAATGCGAATATAGCAGGGTATACGATTGCCGGGAAAACGGGTACAGCAGAAAAGCTTCCTCGTGGATCGGGTAAACATATCGTATCTTTCGTAGGGTATGCGCCGATGGAAGACCCAGAAGTCGTAGCCTTTACACTTTTTGACGAGATTGAGGAAAAAAGTGGTGCACCTACTAAAGCCTTCTATGACATGATGCAAAATATCTTGCCATACTTAGGTATCGAGGCGACCAGTAAAGATGAGACGACAGTGAATCAGACAATGGTTGTGCCAAGTATCGGTACATTGAATCTTTATGATGGTATCCGTACATTAGGGCTTCAGCAACTAGACTATGAAGTAATTGGTGTCGGAACGAAGATTAAAGACCAATACCCTGCGGAAGGTACGAAGTTGCCAGCAGGAGCAAGTGTCAAAATCTATGTAGAGACAGAAACACCAGATACCATTATAGAGGTACCTTCTTTGATAGGACTAACCATCGAGGAAGCTAGAAAGACAACCAATGGCTTCTTCCAACTTGATATTGCTTCTGAAACATCAGGTGCGATTACAACACAAGTGCCAAAGGCTGGAACAAAAATTGAAAAAGGCAATAAAATAGTTGTACAAACATTAGAATAATGTGAATAAAGCTGTCCTTCTTAAAATAGACTTTTATAAGACCTATTTTGAGAAGGAGGCTTTTTTTATGAAATCAACTACCCCGATGACTGTAAAAAGACGTATCCTTATAGCAAGTGCTTTGTTTTTGACCGCAATGCTAGGGATGATTATTAGGCTCGGATACGTACAAATATCAGAAGGAGAAATGCTACAAGGTAAAGCGTTAGAACAGCATACCAGAGACCGAGCCATTGCGCCTACAAGAGGGACAATCTATGACAGGAATATGAATATTATTGCACAAAGTGCATCAGTAGCTACCGTTGGTGTAGTACATGCTCAAATTGAAGATGCTGAGATGGTGGCAAAGATCCTTTCTGAAAAGCTAGGATTGACTTATGAAGAGGTGTATAAAAAAGTGACGAAAAAGGTTGCTTTTGAGCGTATTGCAACAAAAATAGACAAAGAAATAGCAGATGAAATACGGGAGTTAAACTTACCGGGCGTCAAAGTAGATGCAGATTCTAAAAGGTACTATCCATACAATGAACTGGCATCACAAGTGATTGGCTTTGTAGGAAAAGACAATCAAGGAATCATTGGGTTGGAAGTCCAGTATGATAGCTATTTAAAAGGCAAAGCAGGAAATATCCTGATGGAAACCAATGGCCGAGGGGAAAGACGGATGGAGACTGCAGAAATTCGTATCGAACCCACTCCAGGCAATCATTTAGTGACAACCTTAGATATGACGTTACAGCAGTATGCTCAGCAAGCCATTGAAAAAGTGGTGGCAGAAAAAGATGCCAAACGTGGCACCATCATCTTAATGAATCCACAAAATGGGGAGATTTATGCCATGGCAAATACCCCAGACTTTAATTTGAATGAACCGTTTACCATTAATAATGAAGAATTACAGGCCATATGGCATACGTTAACCCCTACTGAAAAACAAAATGAACTCAATCAGATGTGGCGTAACTTTACCATTAATGACACCTATGAGCCGGGATCAACTTTCAAAGTATTTACATCTGCCATGGGGCTTGAGTCTAATGTAGTGGAACCTGAAAGTAGCTTTAACTGCGGTGGCTCAAGGGTCGTTGCAGGAAGAACCATTAAATGCTGGAGAAGTCCAAGATCACATGGGCAGCAAACCTTTATTCAAGGTGTTCAAAATTCATGTAACCCTGTGTTTATGGATGTAGCAGAGCGACTCGGGGCGGAAACTTTTTATGATTATATGGTACGCTTTGGCTTTACACGTAAGACTGGCATTGATTTACCAGGAGAAGCAGTGGGTATTTTACATAAGAAAGAAAAAGTGGGACCAGTAGAATTAGCGACTATGTCTTTTGGTCAATCTTTTCAGATCACACCGTTGCAACTTTTGACCAGTGCATCTGCGATGATTAATGGTGGTTATGTGATTACGCCTCACTTTGGAAAAGAAATTATCGATGCAAATGGTAACGTGGTTGAATCCTTTCCTTATCAAAAAGGTGACCAAATTATTTCCACAGAAACAAGTGAGCAATTAAAGCATATATTAGAAAGTGTTGTGTCAGAGGGAACGGGTAACAAAAGTTATATTCCAGGGTATCGTATAGGTGGAAAAACAGCGACATCAGAAAAGCTACCTAGACGTTCAGGGAAATACATAGCTTCTTTTATGGCGTTTGCACCAGCTGAAAATCCAAGTGTTATAGGGATTGTGCTTATCGATGAACCAAAAGGTGTATACTATGGAGGAGCTGTTGCAGGTCCAGTCATGAAGGAAGTGCTAGGCAATGCAATACCTTATCTTGAAATTGAACCCATCTATACAGAAAAAGAACAAGCACTAGAAGAAGTACAGCAAGTTGAAGTGCCAGCTTTTGAAGGATTAACCTTAGAAGATGCACGTAAGCTTGCCAAAGAATTAGGTGTACAAATTGAAATAATAGGAGAAGGAAGTGAAGTGCTAAGGCAATTGCCGTCAAGTGGAGAAAAGATGAATAAAACAAGCAAAATTCTCCTCTATACCGAGTAACTTCTCTTTGTAATCTAAATAATACATGATATAATAACTAAGAAAATGTTAGCAAAAAAATGGGAGGCTTCTTATGATCTTAAAAGAATTACTACAAGGCATATCTTACAACCTTATAGAGGGAACGACTGATACAATTGTAGATCAAATTATATATGATTCTCGTATTAAAACACAGGATGGCTTATTTATGGCTATTAAAGGCTTCAAGACAGATGGGCATCAGTATATTGATGCAGCTATTGCCAATGGTGCGAAGACCATTGTTTTAGAAGATCGCGTGGCGGTACCAGAAGGTATTACTGTTGTACAAGTGAGTAATGCCCGCGAAGTGATGGCGATACTTGCAAACAACATGTATGATACACCTTCACAAAAACTACAAGTTGTAGGGGTGACAGGGACCAATGGTAAAACAAGTATTACCTTTTTATTAGGGCAAATACTTGAACGCATGGGAAATAAAATTGGTGTGATAGGAACCATTGAGAATCGTATTGGTGATACAGTACTTAAATCACAGCATACAACACCTGAATCCATTGATCTTCAAAAGCTTTTCCATACAATGCAAGAAAGTCAAGTATCACATTGTCTGATGGAAGTATCTTCTCATGCGCTAGAATTAGCACGTGTAAAAGGCACAGACTTTAAAGTAGGTATCTTTACAAACCTTACTCAAGATCACTTAGATTTTCATGAGACAATGGAAAACTATGCATTAGCTAAAGCAAAACTTTTTAAACAATGTCAAGTAGGGGTTATTAATACAGATAGTCCTTATGCGACAACGATGATTGCTGAAAGCACTTGTAAAGTTATTACTTATGGTATCGATAAAAAAGCGGATTATACAGCATATGATATCTGTATCACTGCAGGGGATGCGAGCTATACTTTAGAAACACCAGAAGGGACTTACAAGGTAGTCGTTCCTATTCCAGGTAAATTTACAGTATACAATACAATGGCAGTCATTATTAGTGCGCGTGCACTAGGATTAGATATGGGAACCATATTAGAAGCACTTAAAGGTGTGAAAGGGGTTCCAGGACGTATTCAGTCTTTTGCTGCACCAAAGGGTTATAGTGTGATTGTAGATTATGCACATACACCAGATGGTCTTGAAAATGTGCTTCAGGCTATCACACAATTTGTGAAGGGACGTATTATTACAGTGTTTGGCTGTGGTGGTGACCGTGATAATACCAAACGTCCAATCATGGGGGAAATGGCAGCGAAGTATTCGGATTATGTTGTCGTAACTTCTGATAACCCACGAAGCGAAGACCCACTACGTATTTTAGAACAAGTAGAAGTAGGGGTGAAAAGACAGACGACACCTTATCGCATGATAGAAGATCGTAAAGAAGCGATTCATCATGCACTTCAGATGGCTGTCCAAGACGATGTGGTACTTGTGGCAGGGAAAGGTCATGAAAACTATCAAATCCTAAAAGAACGCATCATTCATTTTGATGATTCAGAAGTGGTGCAAGCATTTATACAGGGGGAAGGGTCATGCAGTTAACAATCCAAGATATTATTTATGCGACGGGTGGAAGATGTTTAAATAATGAGCAAATTGGCAATAAATTAATTACATCTATTATTACAGATACAAGACAAATCACGGATGGTAGCCTATTCGTTCCCCTAAAAGGGGAACGATTTGATGGGCATGCTTTTATTGGTGATGCTTTTGCACAAGGAGCTATTGCTACTTTAAGTGAGAAAAATGAGTTGGTCCATCCGGAAATGGTTACAATATGGGTAGCAGATACACGTAAAGCACTGCTAGACCTCGCTGCTTTTTATCGAGGGAAGTTTGATGTTCCAGTGGTTGCAGTTACAGGTAGTGTCGGTAAGACAACGACCAAAGACTTAATCGCAGCAGTATTAAGTGCTAAGTACAATACCTTAAAGACAGAAGGCAACTTTAACAACGAAATTGGTCTACCTCTTACTTTATTCCGTCTAGAAGAAGCACATCAAATGGCGGTTGTAGAGATGGGAATGAACCATTTCAATGAAATTCATCGTTTAAGTGTGACCGCAAGTCCAGACTTAGCAGTTATTACAAACATAGGTGTATCACATATCGAGAACTTAGGAAGTCAGGAAGGCATCTTACAAGCAAAATTAGAGATTTTAGATGGGCTTAAATCAGGAGGACCTCTTGTGATTAATGGAGATGATCCGTTACTTGGGCAAGTTCAAGAAAACGCAGAGCATCCTGTGATAAGTTGTGGTAAAGCACCTCATCAAATGTACCGTGCATCTGAGATCATCATGAAAGATACCATGACTTATGCTTGTGTCCAAACACCAAAAGATACCTATGACATTACAATTCCTGCATTAGGCGAACATATGGTATACAATAGTTTAGTTGCTATAGCCATTGCAGAGTATTTTGAACTGACAAAAGAACAAATACTCCAAGGGTTAATGGCATATATCCCAAGTAAGATGCGTATGAATATAAAGACTTATCCAACAGGAATGACAGTTATTGATGATGCCTATAATGCGAGTCCAGACTCCATGGTAGCGGCATTGAAAGTTTTATCACATTATAAAACAAGCGGAAAACGTATAGCTATACTGGGTGACATGTTCGAAATGGGTGACTTTGCAGAAAACTTGCATAAAGAAGTAGGTAGACAAATAGCTCAGTTAGACGTGGATTGTCTAATCGCAGTAGGCGATTTGGGAAGATATATTCAAGCAGGGTTATTAGAAGTAAGTGATGGGACCCAAACTTATCATTATGCAACGAAAGAAGCATGTATGGAAGCGCTAGGTGAGCACATCGCATTACAAGACACTGTTTTAGTGAAGGCATCACGCGGCATGGCATTTGAAGAAATTGTAAAGGCATTAGGAAAGGTGAATAATCATGAATAATCAAGCGTTTTATGCGGTTTTAATAGCTTTCTTTTTAAATGTAGTCATTAGTCCAGTAATGATTCCATTTTTAAAGCGTCTTAAATTTGGGCAGACAGTAAGAGATGATGGGCCAAGTACCCACCTTAAAAAGACGGGGACGCCTACAATGGGTGGTATTATCATCCTTACGAGTATTTTACTAACCAGTCTCCTTTTTGTGATTGGTAATAAATATGTGCAAACTGTTTTGTTTGTAACACTAGGCTTTGGTGTGATTGGGTTTTTAGATGACTATATCAAAATCATCAAAAAACGTTCCTTAGGACTGACACCGATGCAGAAGATTATCGGACAACTCATTGTAACATTAGGATTTGCTTATTTATTGAAGTTCTATTTAGGATTAGACACAAAAGTACTCCTACCATTCACTAATGGTGAAGTGTATTGGGACTTTGGGATACTCTACTGGCCACTACTTGTCATTGGAGTATTAGCTATTGTCAATGCAGTCAATTTGACAGATGGCTTAGATGGCTTAGCTTCAAGTGTAACAGTACTTGTAACCACATTCTTCGCAATGGTAGCTTTTGCGACAGTGAATCCTGTGACACCTATTGCAGCAGCGACAGTAGGAAGTTTGATGGGCTTCTTACTTTTCAATACGTATCCAGCTAAAGTATTTATGGGGGATACAGGTTCATTAGCATTAGGTGGCTTTGTAGCAGGTATAGCTTTCTTAATGAAAATGCCACTATTTATTCTTATAGTAGGTATTATTTATGTGATTGAAGTATTATCAGTAACGATTCAAGTGCTTTACTTTAAAAAGACAAAAAAACGTTTCTTTAGAATGGCACCAATCCATCACCATTTCGAGTTAGGTGGCTGGCCAGAAACAAAAGTTGTTACTGTTTTTTGTATCGTGACAGCTATGATGTGTTTAATTGGATTAATTGCCTTATAAGGGATAGGAGGGAGAATACATGGAGAATAAAGCGATTGTTATAGGATGTGCGAGAAGTGGTATTGGCGCAGCTAAGCTTGCTGCGGCCAACGGTTATCAAGTCACACTGTATGACCAAAAACCAATAGAGCAGTTTAATGATGAAGTACAAAAGGCCGTAAAAGAACTGGAACAACAAGGGGTGACTTTTATAAGTCAGGAAGCACCCGTGCTTAGTCAGTATGATAAAGTTATCTTAAGTCCTGGTGTACCGACGGACTTGCCTTTTATTCAAGAAGCAATAGAAGGTGGGCAAGATGTAGTGGGCGAATTAGAATTTGCTGCTTCTTATTGTAAAGCCCCTATCGTAGCTATTACAGGAACCAATGGAAAGACAACCACAACAGCATTAGTAGGACAAATTATCAAAGCCTACAATGAGCATACATATGTTGTTGGTAATATTGGGAGGGCTTTTAGTGAAGATGTAAGTGCTATTCCAGCAGATGGGATTGCAGTGGCGGAGGTAAGTAGCTTCCAGCTTGAGATGACCAAGACTTTTCATCCTCGCGTAGCAGCTCTTTTAAATATCACACCGGATCATCTGAATCGTCATAAGACCATGGCAAATTATTGCGAAGCCAAGTATCAAGTAGCAGCACATCAAAGTGAAGTGGATTACTTCGTCTTAAATGCCAATGACCCTTACTATGAAGAAGCGAAGACAAAAAGTAAGGCACGTATGGTTACCTTTAATGCAAAAGACACAGTAGATTATGGCACGTTTGCAAGAGAAGGTATTCTTTATGAAAATATGTCAGGTGAAGAAACTGCTTTATGTGCTATTAAAGACCTTAAGATTCTAGGCAATCATAATGTAGAAAATGCCTTAGCAGCTATCGCGCTATGTAAAGGTATAGGGGTTCCAAATGCAGTCATCATCAAAGAACTATTAGCTTTTAGTGGCGTAGCACATCGTATCGAGTACATTACCACCAAAAAAGGTGTGGCATACTATAATGATTCTAAAGCAACCAATGTAGATGCTGCCATAACAGGTGTTCTTGCTATGGAAAAGCCAATCCATTTAATTGCTGGTGGGATGGACAAGAAGACCACCTTTGAAGACTGGATCAAACTTTTTAAAGGACGTGTCAAAAAAGTTTATGTGATAGGAGAAACAAAAGAGCAGATCATAAGTGAGTGTCATGCACAAGGCTTTGATGCCATTGAAGCTTTTGATAGCTTTGAAGCAGCAATACAAGGTGCTTATGGATGTGCACAAAGCGAAGAATGTGTCCTTTTATCGCCTGCATGTGCAAGCTGGGATATGTTTGAGAGTTTTGAACAAAGAGGAGATCTGTTTAGAGAATTTGTCAATCAATTAGAGGGGTGAGGAAAGTATGGCAAGAAATGAAAGTACACTTACCGCGAGAAAAAAAGGCCCAACAAAACATACACCCGATATTTTATTAATAGCCGTTATTATTATGATTGTAGCATTTGGCGTTGTTATGGTATATAGTGCCAGTCACTACCATGCCATGAATAATTCAGGTAATCCTTTTGATTTTGCCATCAAACAAGGACTTATTGGGTTTGTGGGCATTCTAGGGATGCTTTTTATTACTTATAAGCTAGACTACCGTATCTTATCCAATATGTTTGTCGCCAAATGTGCGTATTTTGGATCCCTTGCGATTTCACTGAGTGTTTTTGTCATCGGGGTAGAAGTTAATGGAGCACGTCGTTGGATACAGCTTCCTTTTGGTCTTACTTTTCAGCCATCTGAAATTGTAAAAATGGGACTGATCATTATGCTTTCAGCTTATGTAGTGAAATATCGTAAGAAGTTGCATCATCTCCTCTATGTGATATGGGGTGGATGTATTATCTTATTACCTACGGTAATCATTGCTATTGAGAACATGAGCTCGGCCATCGTTATTGCTTTTATCGGCTTTTTGATACTTTTTGTTTCGACGCCCAAAGTATGGTATTACATAGTTGCAGTTATTGGTGTAGGGGTATTGATCGGGGGCGTTTATAGCTTGGCAATGAATACAGATCCTACACAAGAGCTACCAGGTGTCTTTGGTCATCTCTTAAAACAATACCGTTTAGATCGTGTAAGGGTATGGAAAGACCCTTGGCTAGATCCAAAAGGAGATGGGTATCAGCCTATTCAATCCTTATATGCAGTAGGTTCAGGAGGCGTTTTTGGTAAAGGCTTAGGACAAGGTATTCAGAAATTAGGTTTCTTACCAGAACCTTATAATGATATTATTTTTGCAGTTATATGTGAAGAGCTGGGACTTGTAGGTGCGGTAATGCTCTTACTGGCCTATGGAGTTCTGGTGATGAGGGGGCTGACCATCGCCTCGCAGGCTTATGACCTGTTTGGGGCGTTGGTCGCGACAGGTATTACAGGTATGGTAGGTATTCAGGTTCTTATTAATGTTGCTGTAAATACAGGTACGCTGCCTACAACAGGTATGCAATTACCAATGGTTAGTTATGGTGGAACAGCTTTACTTATCTTACTCTGTTCATTGGGATTTCTTACCAATATTTCACGTACTGCAAATATCGGTAAACCAGAAGCATAAAAAGTGGCAAATGCCACTTTTTTTGTGTGCTGAAAAAAAGAGAAGGTGCAAGATGTTCATAGGAAGCTGAAGGGGTATATGGTATAATGAGAAAAAGGGGTGAACAAATGAAAAAATATGTCTATATAGTAGGACTAGGTATAATAGGTATGCTGACGGTGTTTTTGCTACCTATATGGCAGATTCAAAAAATAGAAGTAAATGGCGTTGCATATTATACAGAGACACAACTTAAAGAGAGTATATCTTTTAAAGAGGGGATGCATAGTCTAAGGCTAAGAAAAGATAAACTAGTGGAAGAACTTAAGCAATTAACATATATTAAAGAGGTGACGGTTGATTATGGTTTTCCAAATCAATTAACGCTACAAGTGACAGAGAGAAAACCATTGGGATATGTACGTTTTTTAGATTCTTATTTATGTATTGATGAAGAAGGCTATGTCATTGAACAAGGTACGGAAAAAAGATTGCCATTGCCAGAGTTAGAAGGCTTAGACTTTGAGCAATTTAAAATAGGAGAAAAATTAGAACTGAAAAATAGTGAGCAATTGCTTATTCTTAGAGAGATTATCATGGTTTTGAATAAATATAAATTTACACAAGAGGTTGATATAATACAAGTATCAAATATCCAACAAATTCACTTGTATGTTGATAGGTTAAATGTTATAATTGGAAATATCAGAGATTTTGACAAAAAAGTAAGATACTTAATAGAAGTACATGAGCAGTATGCTATGGGAATTCTTGATTTATCGCTCATAGAGTATAAACAAGCAATCCTTAAACCAATGAGTTAAAAATCAAAGTACATATAACAAAAAAAACACTCTAAAACATAGTCTAACATGAGAAGAAGGGGGAGTAATCTTGCTCGAAATATTTATGGAAAATCAATGCCAAGGCGCTCAAATTAAAGTTGTAGGTGTTGGAGGTGGCGGAAACAATGCTGTTGACCGCATGATTCACCAAGGACTGGCAGGTGTTGACTTTATTACAATTAATACAGATCATCAAGCCTTATCACGTTCAAGTGCACCTACAAAAATCCAAATCGGAGAAAAAATGACACGTGGACTCGGAGCAGGAGCAAACCCTGATATTGGGACAAAATCTGCAGAAGAAAGCCGTGAAGAAATTGTACAAGCTATTAAAGGTACAGATATGCTCTTTATCACTGCCGGAATGGGCGGTGGAACAGGTACAGGCGCAGCACCAGTTATCGCAGGTATCGCAAAAGAACAAGGTATTTTAACAGTAGGTGTTGTTACAAAACCTTTTAGTTTTGAAGGCAGAAAACGTATGCTTAATGCAGAAAAAGGTATCGAAGAACTTAAAAAATCTGTTGATACTTTAGTAATCATACCAAACGACAAAATCCTACAAGTTATTGATAAGAAAACAACGATGCTAGAAGCATTTAGCAAAGCGGATGATGTTTTACAACAAGGGGTTCAGGGGATTGCAGATCTTATTTCTAATCCAGGGGTTATTAACCTTGACTTTGCGGATGTGCGTACGATTATGCATAGCAAAGGGATTGCACATATGGGAATTGGTCGTGCATCAGGTGAAAATAGAGCAGAAGAAGCGATCAAACAAGCAATCAGTAGTCCATTACTTGATACAACGATTAATGGTGCAAGATGTGTACTTATTAATATGGCAGGTGGTGAATCACTTGGTCTTATGGAAGCGAATATGGGTGCAAACCTTATTTGTGAATGTGTAGACCCAGATGCAGAAATCATCTTTGGTACATCTATCAATGAAGAGCTGGGCGATGAAATTATTATCACTGTTATTGCGACTGATTTCCAAAACAAAGAAATCATTCCACAAAAATTTACTGAGCCAGTACGTACTGAAGCAGTAGCAACACCAGAGCCTACACAAAGTGTACAGGCTGTTGCAGAAGAAAAGAAACCAAACTATCAAGAAGTTACAGTAGAAATACCACACTTTTTGAGACGTACAAGATAATTTGAAAAAAAGATACGATTTCTGTCGTATCTTTTTTTTTTGTACTTCTATTGTTTTTACAAAATTTGTAGGGGACTTCTTATACAATGAAAAATAGATTGAGTTCTATTTGAAAATCCATTGCTAAGAGGTGAAAGTCATGCAAGTTATCTATATAGATATACTTTTTGCACTTAATTTCCTAATGGATTTATTTATCTTTAGAATAGCAGCGCTACTTATTAATAAAAAAGTAAGAGGGAGACAATTAATAGTAGCAAGCATATTGGCAGCGATGACGTATTGTCTGAGTATAGGCATACCTTGTTTGAGGCAATTTCCTGTATGGTTCAATAGCTTAATAATCCCTGTTTTGGCGATTTTGTATCTTTTTCGACCCGTTACGATTAAAGGGTTTTTAAAAGTATATACACTGTGTCTTGTAAGTGCTTGGATTATAGGTGGTATTGGGTTTAACTTTTACTATGGTCTAAGTCGCTTAAGTGGAGGAAAAGTAAGCATATGGTTACCCGTAATAGGAGGCGCCTGCGTGTGGCTTTTAGTTGAAGGAGGCATTATATGGCTTCGGAAACAGAAAATACATTTGCAATACAGTTATGATTTACAAATTGTACATCAAGGAAAAAACATGGCGATAAAAGGCTTTTTAGACACAGGTAATCATCTTTATACCATGTGCCATAAGCCGGTGATGCTTATGAATAAAGATGTTGTTTGGCAGCTTTTTTCAAAAGAAGAAAGTGATTTTTTAAAAAGCTGTATGGAAAAAGGAATCGAGCACTTGTTGCAAGATTCAGAGAAGATGCCAAAGTTAAAGATATATTTAATTCCATATGAAAGTGTAGGCTGTAAAGAAGGTATGTTAATAGGTGTTAAGCTTCAGCAGTTAACCTTAAAAAGAGGCGATTATACAAAACAATTGGAGGATTGTGTGGTAGGCATAGCACCGCATCAGTTGTTTAAAGAAGATCATTATCATGTGTTAATACATCCAGAATGTGTTGCGTAAAAATAGGGAGGAATTAGAGATGAGATTAAAACAGCGGATACAAAACTACTTGAAAAAATGCCTTTATTACCTATGTAAAAAGGGGCTTTACAATAGCAATGAAGTTCATTATATAGGAGGAAGTGATGTTTTGCCACCACCTCTAACGAAGGAAGAAGAAGAAAAGCTCATAAAAGGTATAGCCGCTATTGAAAATGACTGTGCGGAGCTAGGACAAATTAAAAATATTTTGATTGAGCGCAATCTAAGGTTAGTGGTGTATATTGCAAGGAAGTTTGAAAATACAGGGATAGGAATGGAAGATCTTATTTCCATTGGAACCATCGGACTCATCAAAGCCATTAATACTTTTAATCCCGAAAAAAAGATAAAATTGGCTACATATGCTTCAAGGTGTATTGAAAATGAAATACTTATGTATCTTAGAAGGACCAATAAGCTTAAAATTGAAGTATCGATTGATGAACCACTTAACGTCGATTGGGATGGCAATGAACTCCTTTTGTCAGATATACTAGGGACAGAATCCGATATTATTTACCGCAATATCGAAGATGAAGTAGATAAAACATTGCTTAAACAAGCCCTAGAGAAATTAAATGCACGTGAACGCGAGATTGTAGAGTTAAGGTTTGGCTTTAATACACAAGGTAAGGAAAAAACGCAAAAAGAAGTAGCAGACTTATTAGGTATTTCTCAGTCTTATATCTCAAGATTAGAGAAAAAAATTATACTTAGATTAAAAAAGGAAATAACTAGAATGAGTTAAGTGGCTGCATAAATTTAAAACGAATGGTAATGCTTAATATAGACTTATGGAATGCATCAATAGCACTACTAGGAGGAATCGACATGGCCATTAATAAAGTAGAAATATGTGGTGTGAATACAGCTAAGCTACCTATTCTTAGTAATGAAAAAAAAGAAATCTTATTTAAATTAATAGAGGAAGGAGATTATAGAGCCAGAGAAGAATACATCTATGGTAATCTAAGACTAGTACTTAGCGTGATTCAACGTTTTAACAATAGAGGCGAGCATGTAGATGACTTGTTCCAAGTGGGCTGTATCGGCTTAATTAAAGCAATTGATAATTTTGACGTTACCCAAAATGTCAAGTTTTCTACTTATGCAGTACCTATGATTATAGGAGAGATTCGTCGCTATTTACGAGATAATAATGCCATTCGTGTAAGCCGTTCATTACGTGATACAGCTTATAAAGCATTACAGGCTAAAGAACGCTTAACAAGACAAAATGCAAAAGAACCTAATATTCAAGATATAGCGGCTGAATTAGGCATTGCAAAAGAAGAAGTTGTTTTTGCATTAGATGCTATTCAAGATCCTATATCCTTGTTCGAACCGGTATACCACGATGAAAGTGACGCACTTTATATTATGGACCAAGTAAGTGACGAAAAAAATCAAGATGATATATGGCTTGAAAATATCTCATTAAAAGAAGCAATGAAGCATCTTAATAGTAGAGAAAAGCATATTTTGACACTACGTTTCTTTGCAGGTAAAACACAGATGGAAGTGGCAGACGAAATTGGTATTTCACAAGCACAAGTGTCACGCCTTGAAAAGACAGCTTTAAAACATATGAAAAAATATATTTAATGTTATTTATTTTAGGGGGGTTTTAGCGATGATGCGTATAGGCGATATGAAGCATAAAGAAATCATTAATACAGTAGATGGGTCTAGATTAGGCTATATTTGTGATGTAGAGATTGACTGGTCCGATGGAAAAGTCAAGAAGATAGTCGTACCAGGCCCTAGAAAGGTAATGGGGATTTTTGGAGGAGAAGGTGAGTACCTCATTCCTTGGGATCAAATCAAAAAAATCGGTGAAGATATCATTCTTGTTGAACTCAAGAATGAGTACATCAAGGAAAGTGAATATTGACTTTAGTCTTTAAAATATGATAATCTTTAGGATATAAATATGAATTTAGGAGGATAACGAATGAAGTGTCCTTATTGCGGATATGGTATGTCTAAAGTTTTGAATTCTAGACCTACTGAAGACAATAAGTCAATTCGTAGACGCAGACAGTGCGAGAAATGTGAGCGTCGTTTTACTACATACGAAAAGACAGAATGTATGCCAATTATGGTAGTGAAAAGCAACCAAACACGTGAAGCTTTTGATCGTGAGAAATTACTTAAAGGCATTGTACGATCATGCAACAAACGTCCGATTACTATGGACGAAATGGATGATGTGGTTGTTCAGATAGAAAATCAAATTTATTTTAGTGAGAGAAAAGAAATCACTTCAGCTGAAATTGGCGAAATGACTATGGAACGTATGAAGAAAATCGATGAAGTAGCTTATATCCGATTTGCTTCTGTATACAAAAAGTTTCAAAATATTGATGAGTTTATTGCTGAATTAGAAGCTATCAAACAACGTAAACAATAAATAAAAATAATAAACGAGGACGACTATGGTCGTTCTCGTTTATTATTTTATGCAAAAAAGTTACGATCTAAAAGGCGATAAGAGATGGCTTCACTTAAAGCAAGTGCGTCGATAAGTGGTGAATCATTAAGATCGGCGATGGTACGGGATAACTTGAGAATATGGGCACGACCACGCGCACTAGCATCCATTCGGATGAACCAATCCTCCAGTAAATCTCTGGCATCTGGTGTCAACATACAGAATGTATCGAGGAGATGGGGAGGTATATCACTATTATAATGGAAGGAAGTGTGTTTGAAGCGGTCTTGTTGACGTGCGTAAGCGGTTTGGACTTGAGCGAGCATCATCTCGGTAGAGAGGTTGTGAGATTCTTGAAAAGCATCGAAGTGAAGAGGTTGAAGTTCGAGATGAATACTGATGCGGTCAAGAAGGGGTCCAGAAAGCTTGCCTAGATACTTTTTAATAGAAGGTAAATCACACGTGCACTTTTTCATATTAGGATAATAACCGCAAGGGCAAGGGTTGGTAGAGGCTACGAGTAAAAAGTGTGAGGGATAAGTAATAGTCTGGTGAACCCTGGATAAAGTGATGCTGCCATCTTCTAATGGTTGGCGTAAAACTTCTAGAGAACGCTTGCTAAATTCTAAAAGTTCATCTAAAAAAAGAACACCTAAGTGAGCAAGACTCATCTCACCTGGCTTAGGGTGTTTACCACCACCTGTCAGACCTTGGGTAGAAACGGTATGATGGGGGGAGCGAAAAGGCCTGGAAAGAATAAGCCGCTTGTCCGTAAGTTTTTCAGCAACACTATAAATTTTAGTGATTTCTAAGCGTTCATTCTGAGAAAGTGGTGGCATGATAAAAGGAAGCCTTTTGGCAAGCATTGTCTTTCCAGAACCAGGTGGGCCTATAAGGAGTACGTTGTGGTAGCCGGCAGCAGCGACCATCATACCCCGTTTGATGTTTTCTTGACCTTTGACATCACTGAAATCTAACAATTCTTCAGCCGAGGCTGGATGGGAGACAGGTAGGGGGAGCGGGGGAACTACCTGGTCCCGTAAACAAGCGATCACGTCTGTAAGGTGGCAGCAATAAACGATATTTTTCTGGTCTAATGCAGAAAGTTCGTCATAATTTGCAGAAGGAACCACAAAGGTGGCGATGCCTGATTCATGAGGCGAACAAATGATGGGTACAAGGCCTCTTGTATAACGTAAGTGGCCATCTAAGGAAAGTTCACCGGCACAAAAAAACTGATCCAAAGCCTCAAGAGCTAAAATACCAGAGGCACATAAAATACCAAGGGCAATAGGTAGATCATAAAGACTACCTTCTTTTCGAATGTCTGCTGGTGCGAGATTGACAGTGATACGACGTATAGGAAAAGCGAACCCACTATTGCGAAGTGCACTTTTGACACGTTCTTTCGATTCTTTTACCGCACTATCCGGTAAACCAACGATTTCAAAGGAAGGTAAGCCATCACTTATATCCACTTCCACATTTACAGGAAGCGGTTTGATACCAGTTAAAGTGTAGCTGATTAATTTACAGAACATACGGTTATCCTTTCAAAAAAGAGTTTTCTAAGTTATTGACAAAAATAGAATTGTTTAATCAATTAGAATGACTAAAGGAGAAAAAGATGAGTAAAAGAGAAGCATTATGGTTTCATCAACTGCATTTACCGAAAGAGTTGACTAAAAGTTTGATAGAGTGTTTCCAGACAAGTGAGGCATTGTACAGTGCGACGGAGAAAGATTATAAGAAGTGTGGTATTTCTGAAGAATGGGCACATAAGATAGAGGTAAGTAAGGAAGAGCTAGATAAAAGTGAACAGCTTATGCAGAAGTGTGAAAAGGAAGGTATTCAGTTAATTACATGGGAAGAGTCTGAGTACCCCATACGTCTAAAAGAAATCAATGATTACCCTGCTGTACTCTTTCTAAAAGGAGAGATAGATGTCTTGCAGAGACCGATGGTAGCAGTGGTAGGTTCTAGGAAATGCTCAGAGTATGGGTATGAAGTTGCCAAAAAGATAGGTGAGGAACTAGCAGCCTATGGTATAGGTGTCATCAGTGGTATGGCTACAGGTATTGATGAGGCGGCTCATCAAGGGGCGGTACGTGCGGGGAAAACCATTGCAGTTTTGGGGACAGGAGTAGATGTGTGCTATCCAGCGAGAAATCGTAGACTTTATGAGACGATTCAGCAGAAAGGGTGCGTCTTATCGGAGTTTATGCCAGGAGACCAAGGCTTGCCTTACCATTTTCCTTTGCGTAATCGTATCATTAGTGGGATGAGTTTGGGAACAGTGGTTGTAGAAGCTAAAGAAAAAAGCGGTTCACTTATTACGGCACATCTTGCATTAGAACAAAATCGAGAAGTTTTTGCAATCCCAGGTAACATTTTTAGTTTATTTAGCAAAGGAACGAATAAACTTATACAAGCGGGAGCAAAATTAGTGATGACTACGGAAGATATTTTGGAAGAAATTTCACACTTATTTCCAGTTGATTTACAGACGATGAAAGACAATTTAAACAATAATCAGTCAGTTCTACTTGATAAAGTTGAAATAATAGTATATGATTGTTTAAGTTGGCAACCTAGTCAAATAGAAAAGATTTACAGTGATGCCAATGCTAGGGCGATAGGCCTTACAGCGCAAGCACTTGAAATGATTTTATTAAAATTAGAAATGAAGGGACTCGTCAAAAGACTCCCAGCCAGAAGATATAGTCGAACGAAATGAGAGATATGTAGGAGGTAATTATGGCAAATAACTTGGTTATCGTGGAATCTGCTGCCAAGGTCAATACAATTAGTAAATTTTTAGGAAAACAGTATGCAGTAGCAGCATCTATTGGACATGTAAGAGACTTACCTAAGAGTCAATTAGGTATTGATATAGAGAACAACTATGAACCTAAGTACATCACAATTAGAGGAAAAGGTGATTTACTTCAAAAACTTCGTAAAGAAGCTAAGAATGCAAAAAACATTTATTTAGCAACTGACCCTGACCGCGAGGGAGAGGCTATTTCATGGCATTTATACTATGCATTGAAATTAGAAGGAAAGAAAGTTTATCGTATCACTTTTAATGAGATTACAGAGCAAGCTGTAAAGGATGCCCTTAAGCATCCACGTGAGATCAATACAGACTTAGTAGATGCACAGCAGGCAAGACGTGTGCTTGACCGTTTGGTAGGGTATCAAATAAGTCCTATTCTTTGGAAGAAAATTCGTAAGGGTTTAAGTGCAGGTAGAGTACAGTCTGTAACCCTTAGACTTATATGCGACCGTGAAAAAGAAATACGTGAATTTATTGAACAAGAGTATTGGTCAATTGAAGCGACATTAAAGCATGGCAAGACCAAAGGATTCGAAGCAAAGCTTGATAAAATACGTGGTGAAAAAGCGGATATTAAAAATGAAGACGAAGCACAAGCTATTGTCAAAGCATGTAGCGAAGGAACCTTTGAAGTATTAGCGACTAAAACGTCAGAGCGTATTAAAAATCCTGTATTGCCATTTACCACAAGTACAATGCAACAAGAAGCAGCGAAGCATTTAGGATTCTCTACCCAGAAGACAATGAATATCGCACAGCAACTTTACGAAGGGGTGAAGATTGGTAAAAAAGAAATCGGTCTTGTAACCTATATTCGTACAGACTCTGTAAGGATTTCAGATATCGCTAAAGAGCAAGCTGAAACTTACATTACAGAGCGATTTGGTAAAGAGTATTTACCAGATGCAAAGCAAGTGAAAAATACAAAAGCACCAAAAATCCAAGATGCCCATGAAGCTATTCGACCAACGTATCTTACAGAAGAACCGGCATCTCTTAAAGAGCATTTATCAAGAGACCAATATAAACTTTACAATATGATATGGTGTCGTTTTGTAGGAAGCCAGATGACTGCGGCTAAGTACAAGACCCATAGTATTAGTGTGAAAAATGGTGATTATACTTTCAAAGCGACTTATTCAGAGCAACTCTTTGCAGGTTATCTGAAAGCTTATGCTTTAGAAAATGAAAAAGAAAATAAAGTTACGCCAATTCAAGTAGACGAAGGACAAGTGCTAGAACAAATCAACATTGTACCGAATCAGCATTTTACACAACCACCAGCTAGATATTCGGAGGCAACCCTTGTAAAGACTTTAGAAGAAAATGGTGTAGGGAGACCAAGTACATATGCACCTACTATTACGACGCTTTTAGCTAGAGGCTATGTAACAAAAGAAGCAAAGGTACTTTATCCGACAGAACTTGGTGAAGTTGTAAGCGGTATCATGATTCATCACTTTGATGAAATCGTCGATGTAGACTTTACAGCTCATCTAGAGAAAGTACTTGATGAGATCGCATCAGGTAATATTTACTGGAAAGAAATCATCAAAGCTTTCTATCCAAACTTCCATAAGACAGTGGAAAAAGCAGAGCAAGAAGTTCAAAATATCGACCTTACAGAGACTACAGATATACCATGTGATAAATGTGGTGAGCATATGATCGTTCGTTATGGAAAATACGGGAAGTTCTTAGGATGTCCTAAATTCCCAGAATGTAATAATACAAAGCCTTGGTTTGAAGCAATCGGCGTGAAGTGTCCTTTATGTGAAGGTGAAGTCATTCTGAAGAAAACGAAGAAAGGTCGTATGTATTACGGATGCGAAAATAACGTAAATGAATGTGAATTTATGTCATGGCAAAGACCAACAGGTGATAAGTGTCCAACATGTGGCGATGTGCTAGTTGAAAAAGGTAGTACAAAAAACAAACAAATCGTATGTCGTAACGCAGTTTGTAATTATGGAAAAAAAGGAAGAACTGAGAAATAACGCGAAAAATGTCAAAAAATGACCAAAATTAACAGGTTGTTAACAATTTAGTGTTGAGTTTTCTCTTAATTTATGATATTATGACTTATGTGTAAAAGATAGGTTTTTTGGGGGGACAAAGTTGAGACACTCAACTTTGTCTTTTTAATGAGGATAAATGTATAAGGTGTATAGTGTTAAAATTTTTAGAACATACTAATTGTAGAAACTATTTAAGGAGGAAATTTTTATGTCTATGGAATTATTACAAAAAATGAGAAAAGTTAATCGCTTACTTCAGCGTGTTGGGTCAGATCGTGTGATCTTCTCTGAAATCTGCGAGGTAATTAGTGATGTCGTACAATCAAACGTGCTTGTGGTGAGCAGCAAAAGCAAGGTGCTAGGTATTCACAACGTATTTGCAAATGACTTAGTAAATGATGAGCAGTACATCGGGTACTCAATCAATGATCAACTTATCTCTATGATGGACGTAAGAGAAAACGTATCAATGGAGACTATCTTTGCAGATAGCGCAAACAGTGCAAGTTACTTAGGATGTATCGTACCAATCGTTGCAGGCGGACAAAGACTTGGAACATTCTTACTTTACAAAGAAAAAAGCCAAGGTAACTACGATACAGAAGATATGATTTTAGCAGAATACGGCTCAACAATTGTTGCAGTTGAAATGCTTAAATCACTTAAAGATGAAACAGAAGAAGAAGCAAGAAAAATTGCAGTAGTAAAATCAGCGATCGGAACACTATCTTACTCTGAATTAGAAGCAATCTTCCACATCTTTGAGAAATTAGATGGTACAGAAGGTTTACTTATCGCAAGTAAAATTGCTGATAAAGTAGGTATTACACGTTCAGTAATCGTTAATGCACTTCGTAAATTTGAAAGTGCTGGTGTTATTGAGTCACGTTCACTTGGTATGAAGGGAACATATATCAAAGTACTTAACGACGCACTTATCGAAGAATTAGGTAAGCTTCGTAAATAAAACCACTAAATATAAAAAGGGCTACCTCTATGAAGGTAGCTTTTTTAATATTGCAAAATAAAAACAGAGAATTTGGGGTTTATAGAATATAATACTGATATTTTAAGAGAATAACTATTAAATAAATATACATTAAATATAAAAAAATGAATTTTAGTAGACATTAAAAATCATTTTATGTATAATAACTATATATAAGCTAGGGTACATAATAATTGGTGCAGGATACAAATTGAAAAAAGGGGAGTGGCGTATGTATAGTTATCTACAAATGTTTATAGAATACCTTAAAGAAGTTAAGCATGCTTCTATGAATACCGTTCAATCGTATGAAAGAGATTTGAGATATTTTTTAGAATATTTATTAAGGACAAAGTCCGATGATATTCATATTATGAGTACTGAAAATATTCATCATTATATGGATCACATGGAGGAAGATCATAAATCAGTATCAACTATTTCCAGAACGTTGGCGTCTATTCGGGCATTTGGACAGTATCTTGTAAAAACGGGTGTGATGTACGAAAATCCAGCAATCTCCATCGCGTTACCAAAAATCGAGAAAAAGGTACCTAAAATCCTTTCAGAAAATGAAATTCTCGTGTTGCTTGATCAACCTTGCAACAATGATTTAAAAGGGATTCGTGACAAAGCGATGTTAGAGCTTCTTTATGCAACGGGTATCAGGGTTTCGGAACTTATTACCCTTAAAGTAGCTGATGTGAATTTAAACCAAGGGTATATCATTTGTCGTGATCAAAATAAAGAAAGAAGTATTCCTATCGGAAAGCCAGCCATCGCGGCTGTGAAAAAGTATCTGACACAAGTGCGACATGTAATGATCAGAGAAAACACACAGGAAGCATTGTTTGTGAACTGTAGTGGCATGCCTCTTACGCGACAAGGTTTTTGGAAGATTTTAAAGACTTATGCCAAATCAGCAAATATCGATACAGAAATTACGCCACATATGCTTAGACATTCCTTTGCAGCCCATCTGATTCAACATGGTGCCAATTTAAAGTCTGTCCAACAAATGTTAGGCCATTCAGACATTTCTACCACACAAGTGTATACGCAACTATCTAAATAAGTTTATAAACAGGGTAATATAACCCTGTTTTTTTTTCGCATTTTATACTACAATAGAAGTATGGTATATCCATAAACAAAACAATTTTAAGTAGGTGATGAAATGGCTAGAATAATATGGATTGTTTTAGATAGTGTAGGTATAGGAGAAATGCAGGATTCATCCGCATATGGTGATGTGGGTGTTGATACATTAGGGCATGTTTATGCATATAATAAAGGCCTTGAGATTCCAAATCTGGTTGCATTAGGACTTGGCAATATCGAAGGTGTAAAAGAACTTCCAAAAACAGATGTACCAAAAGCTTCTTTTGCGCGTCTTAAAGAGTTATCAAAAGGAAAAGATACAACTACAGGACATTGGGAAATGGTAGGTATTCATACAGAAGTACCGTTCCCTACTTATCCAGAGGGCTTCCCAAAAGACATTATGGATGCTTTTGAAGCACAGATAGGAACAAAGACACTTGGGAACTGTACAGCTTCAGGAACGGCGATTTTAGATGATCTTGGCGAAGAGCATATGCGTACAGGATATCCTATTGTGTACACATCAGCAGATAGTGTTTTCCAAATTGCAGCACATGAAGATGTTATTCCTTTAGAGAAACTTTATGAAATGTGTGAGATTGCACGTCGATTACTTGTAGGAGAACATGAGGTATCTCGTGTCATTGCAAGACCGTTCTGTGGGGCACCAGGTAAATTTGAGCGTACAAGTAATCGTCATGATTATGCCGTAGCACCACCAAAAGAACATTTGCTTGAATATGCAAAAGCAAAAGGTCTAGATGTTGTGGCTATTGGAAAGATAGAAGATATCTTCAATAAAAGTGGGATTACACAAGCAACCCATACAAAAGATAACGTGGATGGCATCAAGCAGACTATTGCCGCTATAAAGGAAGATACAACGGGTATTATCTTTACAAATCTCGTAGACTTTGACATGAAGTGGGGACATCGTAATGACCCTGAGAATTATGGAAAAGGTCTTGAAGTATTTGATAGTTATGTGCCAGAGCTTTTAGAAGCGATGAAAGAAGATGACATCTTAGTCATTACAGCAGACCACGGCTGTGATCCAACCACAAAGGGAACAGACCATACCCGTGAGCATGTACCACTTATTGTATATAGCAAGATGCTAAAAATGGGTGTTGACTTAGGAACAAGAGAATCTTTTGCAGATATCGGTCAAACAATCAGTGAAGTATTTGATTTACCACAGTTAGCTATCGGTACGAGCTTCTATAATGACCTGAAAAAATAGATAGACGGGAGGCATACACACATGCGCATGTACGATATAATTGAAAAGAAAAAGTACGGGAAAGTACTTACAAAAGACGAAATAAGTTTCGTTATTAAAGGATATACAGATGGAAGTATTCCTGACTATCAAATGTCAGCATTACTTATGGCCATTTATTTTCAAGGAATGAATAATGAAGAGACAGCTCTTTTAACTCAGTGTATGGCTGAAAGTGGCGAGATGCTTGATTTATCTTCTATCGAAGGTATCAAAGTGGATAAGCACAGCACAGGTGGTGTAGGCGATACGACTACAATGGTACTTGCACCTATTGTAGCAGCAGCAGGGGTTCCGGTAGCTAAAATGTCAGGAAGAGGTCTAGGGCATACTGGTGGAACAGTCGATAAGCTAGAGTCCTTCCCTGGTTTCCAAGTGGAGTTACCACTGGAGAAGTTTATGGCCAACGTCAATCAATATGGCATTGCAGTGGCTTCTCAGACAGGAAATTTAGCACCAGCAGATAAGAAAATCTACGCATTAAGAGATGTGACAGCGACGGTGAATAATGTGTCACTTATTGCAGCATCAATTATGTCGAAGAAAATAGCAGCAGGTTCAAATGCCATTGTACTGGACGTTAAGTGCGGAAGTGGTGCTTTTATGAAGAATCTAGAAGATGCTAAAGAATTGGCACAAACAATGGTAGAAATCGGTAAAAATGTAGGACGTGAAACCATTGCCCTTGTGACGGATATGAGTCAGCCACTAAGTCTTGCCATTGGTAATAGCTTAGAGGTAATCGAAGCCATTGAAACCTTAAAAGGAAATGGCCCAAAAGACCTAGTGGAAGTCAGCGAAATGTTAGCAGCACATATGCTGATGCTAGCGGGTAAAGTAGCCACTGTTGAAGAAGGTAAAAAGTTAACACAGGAGCTGATCACTTCAGGTAAAGCCATCGCTAAGATGAAAGAGTGGATCAGTAGTCAAGGTGGTGATGCAGCTGCAGTGGATGACTACAGCTTATTGCCACAAGCAGCATCTCAAGTAGCAGTTCAAGCTGAGCGTTCGGGGTATGTGGCTGCCATTGATACAGAGATGGTAGGGAAAGCAGCCCTTGTACTAGGTGCAGGACGCGAAAATAAAGAAAGTGTCATCGACCTAGGTGTAGGTCTTATGATTCATAAGAAAATAGGTGACTATGTAGATGCAGGTGAAGCGATTGCAACGCTATACTATAACGATGCACAGAAATTACAAGCAGCTACAGAGTATTTAAAAGAAGCTTACGTAGTGAGTGAAGAAGTGGTTACAGCGCCACCTCTTATTTATACTGTTATCAGCTAATCAAATGCAAACCAACCTTATATAAAGAAGAAACTTCCTAGTAGACTAGGAAGTTTTTTTGTCTAAATAGGTATATTTTAGATAGTATAACAAATAATAGAAATAAATTAGAGGAGGTATGAAGTTATGAAAAAGAAACTGATAACAGGTATCTTAACGATAGCATTGTTTTGTAGCAGTATCACCCTTATGGCCAAAGAAGAAAAAGCTACATCCAATGCTCTAGCAGAAACAGCAAGAAGTTATGTGCTGATGGAAGTGGGAAGTGGCCAAGTCCTTATGGAAAAAAATATGGATCAAGTGCTCCCACCAGCCAGTATCACAAAAGTAATGACCCTTCTACTCATCCATGAAGCTATTGATGCAGGCAAGATCAATTGGGATGATCAAGTCACAGTCAGTGAACATGCGGCGAGTATGGGTGGTTCGCAGATTTTTATGGAGCCAGGGGAGAATCAGACAGTACGTGACTTGGTAAAAGCCATTGCTATTGCATCTGCCAATGATGCAGCTGTAACGATGGCAGAGTATGTAGGCGGCAGTGAAAGTCAGTTTGTAGATATGATGAACAAACGTGCTCAAGAACTTGGTATGACCCATACAGTCTTTAAAAATGCGTGTGGCTTGCACACAGATGGCCACGTGTCCACTGCACATGATGTGGCACTGATGTCTAGAGAACTTATTGACAATTATCCAGACATCACAAAGACCCTTACCACATGGATGGATAAAATCATTCATCATACCCGTAAAGGAGACAGTGAGTTCGGCCTTACCAATACCAATAAAATGATCAAATGGTACAATGGCCTTACAGGACTTAAGACAGGTTATACACCAGAAGCTAAACACTGTGTAAGTGCCACAGCCAAAAGAGACGATATGCATCTTATCGCAGTAGTTATGGGCGCACAAGACGGCAAGATTCGTTTTAAAGAAGCAGCACAGTTACTTGACTATGGATTTAGCACTTATAAAGTACAAACTGGACCTCGTGTAGGCGAAATCTTAGCACAAACCCCAGTGAAAAAAGGCGATCAAGACCAAGTCGATCTCACTATCGAGAATTCCATGTCGTTTGTTGTGCCAAAAGGCAATACGACAAGTGAACTTACCTATGATGTGACTTATGAGCCTAATGTTTATGCACCGATTTATAAAGGCCAAAAATTAGGTGCCATCACCTATACATTAGATGACAAACAAGTAGGCGAAGCACCACTGGTTGCAGCAGCAGATGTAGGTAAGGCGAAATTTGGCGATATGCTCCCTTATATGATTAAACGTTATTTTTCACTTTGCAAATAAAGTCATTGTTCCCCCTATATTTATAGGGGGTTTTTGACATAGTTCTTGCAATCTCACACAAATCCTTATAGAATAAATAGAGTGTTTCATCCAAATAAAGGAGTTGCTGTATGAGTGTAACATTTAAATTAGAAGACTTTGAGGGACCATTAGATCTCTTACTCTATTTACTAGAAAAAAATAAGATGAGTATTTACGATATAGAAATTTCATCTATTACAGATCAATATATGGCATATTTAGATGCTTGTACAACACTAGAGCTTGAGCAAATGAGTGAGTTTATTGTGATGGCATCAACTTTATTACTGATCAAATCAAAAATGCTTCTTCCAAAGCATCCAAAAGATAATGGTGAAGAGGAAGAAGATCCAAGAGAAGAGCTTATTCGAAAGCTTATCGAATATAAAAAGATTAAGTATGTCTCTACAGAATTAGATGAAAGACAAAATATGTCCAGTGATTATTGCTTTAGAAATCAAGAAATTCCAAGCGATATTGAAGCACCGGTGCCTACGACAGAGGATCTTTTGGGCGGTGTTACCTTAGAGCAACTTTATGAAGTATTCCAAAACCTTCTTAAACAAAAGCAAATTATCACCAAACAAAAAGAAAAAAAGATTGATTCAAGTATCTTAAAGAAAGACAGCTATACAATCGAAGAAAAGAGCGTATACCTTCTCAATCTTGTGGAGCTACAAGGGCAAGTATCCTTTTTTAGTTTGTGTGAGAGAAGTATGCCTAAAGTTGAATTAATCGTTACCTTTATGGCAATACTGGAGTTGGTTCATAAAAAGCAGATTCACATTTATCAAGCAGACTTGATGGAGGATATTATCATTATGGGGGTGAAGGAAGATGGAAAAGACTGAACTTGAAAGCATTATAGAGTCACTACTTTTCTTTTCAGGTGACAGCATTCCAAGTGGTAAGATTTGTGACGTATGTGATGCCGAAGAGATTACAGTGCATATGGCTGTTTACCGTTTGAATGATATTTACCGTAAAGGTAATAGTGGCATAGAAATTGTAGAAGTAGACAATGGGTATCAGATGTGCACATCACCTAAGAATAGCCTTTACATACAACGCTTCAAGCAAAAGCCCGTAAAGAAATTACTGACACAAGCATTACTTGAGACGTTAGCTATTGTCGCTTATTCACAGCCGATTACAAAAGCACAAATTGAAGATGTAAGAGGTGTACGATCAGAGCATGCCGTAAGTAAACTTTTAGAGTATGATCTGATAGAAGATGTAGGACGACTGAATGTTATCGGAAGGCCTATTCTTTTCGGTACGACCAATGGTTTCTTAAGACACTTTGGCTTTAAGAACCTTGAAGAGCTCCCTAAAGTTCAAGAAGAACTTATCGAGCGCTTTAAAAAAGAAATCGAAGAAGAAATGAACTATCGAAGTGAGCCACAGGGGGAGTAGAATCCCCCTGCCTTTATATGCATAAAATTTCCTGTTTTGCGGCACTCTAAAATATACCCAAAGTATATAAAGGAGGCTTTAGAATGAAAAGTAAAAAAGGACTTTTCTTTGGCATCGGGCTACTTATAAGTACGCAGTTGGTAGTAGGCGCTCAAGATATGGAGAGAATCTACTCTAAAGGCACACTGCTTATGGATCAAGAAAGTAAGCGTGTACTGTATGAAAATCATGGCTATGATCAGATGCCTATGGCCAGTACAACCAAAATTATGACTTGTATCCTTGCATTGGAGAACAATGCGTTAGATGAAGTGGTAACCGCCACATCAAGAGCGGCCAAAGCACCGAAAGTAAAGCTAGGACTGCAAGTAGATGAAAAGCAAACATTAGGAGATCTACTCTACTCATTGATGATGGAATCCCACAATGATAGCGCAGTTGCCATTGCGGAGCATGTCGGAGGCAGTGTCGAAAACTTCTGTCAGATGATGACGGATAAAGCAAAATCCTTAGGAGCAAACGATACAAGCTTTGAAACGCCTAATGGATTGGATGGTGAAAGTCATTATTCCACCCCTTATGATATGGCGCTTATCACAGCCTACGCTCTAGAAAACCCTAAGTTTATCGAAATTACCAATACCCTGGACAAGCAAATCCCTAGTGAGCCTTTAAAAGGCAGCAAAGTCCATCAGCTTATTAACAAAAATCGTTTTATACGGGAGTATGGTGGTGCTATAGGTGTTAAGACGGGGTATACAAGTAAGGCAGGCCATTGCTTTGTAGGGGCGGCCGATAAAGAAGGCATGAAACTCATCGGTGTGGCGTTAGGTGCGGGCTGTGATAAACCAGCCAAAAGCCGTAAATACACAGATGTAAAGAAAATGCTGAATTATGGTTATGCAAACTACGACCCCTATCAAGTGGTAGGTGAAGGTGAAGAAGTGAGAGACGTCACTGTAAAAAAAGGCAAGGAAGAACAAGTTAGGGTGGTGTATGAAGACCGCGTAGTCGTGCCTTTAACCGACGAAGAAACACAAGCTGTGTATGTGAAACTCACATTACCAGAAACTTTAACGGCACCTATTGCGGCCAATGAAGCAGTAGGCGAAGCACAGGTCGTATGTGGTGAAGAAGTTATTATGACCACTAAGCTACTTGCCAAAGACACAATAGAAAAAGCAACATTAAAAGACTATATAAGAAAATTATTTAATAAGAAATAAAGATAAAGGATTGGTGGCAATATGCGATTACAAAAATACCTTGCACAAGCTGGTGTAGATTCAAGAAGAAAGTGCGAAGAGCACATTTTAGCAGGGCGTGTCCAAATCAATGGACAAGTAGTAACGGAATTAGGTGTCAAAGTAGAAGCAGGTGATCAAGTTACTTTTGATAACAAACCGGTACAAATGAAGGAAAAAGAAGTGTATTATTTACTCAATAAACCAGTGGGGTACATTACAAGCGTAGCGGATGAAAAAAATAGACCTACTGTGATGGATCTTCTTGACAAAGTAGATCAACGTGTCTTTCCAGTAGGTCGACTTGACTACAATACGTCAGGACTCCTTCTTATGACAAATGATGGTGCACTTACTTATGCACTTACACATCCGAAGCATGATGTCCCTAAAACGTATTTAGCGAAAGTAAAAGGTCATGTCACAGGGTCAAGTATTGCAAAGCTTACACAAGGTGTCATCATTGATAACTACCTTACAGCGCCAGCTGTCGTTAAGCAAGAAAGTGGTGGGGGAACGACGACGACTTTAAGCATTACCATCCATGAAGGTAAAAATAGACAAGTCAGAAAAATGTGCGAAGCAGTAGGCCATAGTGTGCTTAAACTTCAGCGTGTGGCCATCGGTAAGTTAACCATCGGTAACTTAGAGCCAGGTACTTATCGCCCACTTACACAAGACGAAGTACGCTACTTAAAGCAAATAGGAGGCATACAAGATGCTCAGTAGAAATATGACGACAAACGTGCATCAGTGGTTAGCAGCACATATAGCAGCACAGCAAAAAGAACAATTAATTGCTGTGGATGGAACTCTAGGGAATGGTTTTGACCTAGAGTTTTTAAATGCACAAAAAAAGATTCATACCATTTATGGCTTTGACATTCAGGAAGAAGCCGTGGCTATATGCAACGGTAAAGTAAAAGAAAGCACAAAAAACATTCGACTTATTCAAGATTCCCATGATCTAGTAGATGTGTATATTCAAGAACCCATTGATATTGCCATGTTTAACTTAGGGTATCTACCAGGTGGCGATAAGAACATTGTAACCCAAGTACACAGTAGTTTAAGTGCAATTGAGAAGACAATCAATCAGTTAGCGGATGAAGGAATGATGGTCGTTATGACCTATCCAGGGCATCCAGAAGGAGAAAAAGAGCATCATGCGATTAGGGATTACTTACAGAGTTTGCATAAAAAAGAACTCTCTATTTTGGAGATTGATGTGCAAAATGTTAAGAAACCTTGCCCACATGCTTTTTTGATAATTAAAAAATAATATATACAATTAAATAAAATGTAGTAATTTGTTGCATATTTACCTTGTTTTATAAAGTTCAGTTTAGTATAATAATAATTGCGATATTTGCACTTTGATTTAAGTAAAAATTAAAATTGGAGGGTATCAGATGAGCACTTTACAAAAATTAACTGAACTAGAAGCTCGCAGGCTAGCAATTCAAACTAGCGTTAATGACGAAGCTAAAAAGGCAGTGTTAGCGAAAGGTAAGCTAACGGCAAGGGACAGGGTAAAAGCATTACTAGACGACGATAGTTTCGTTGAGATTGGTACTTTTATGAAAAGTAGAAGCACAGCATTTAATAAGGGGATGAACGATACACCAGCAGATGGGGTGGTGTGTGGTTATGGAACCGTCAATGGTAGCCTTGTGTATGTGTATAGCCAAGATGCTACCACTTTAGGTGGGTCTATAGGGGAAGTCCATGCACAAAAAATCGTTAAAACATATGAAGATGCCATGAAAATGGGCGCACCAGTCGTAGGCTTTATTGATACCATTGGACTTCGCTTAGAAGAAAGCATTGATGCTTTACAAGGTTATGGTGCACTCTTTAACCAAATGGCAAAAGCATCAGGCGTTATTCCTCAAATTGCCGTTGTATGTGGCGATTGTGCAGGTGGTGTATCTTTTGTAGCAGGACTTTCAGACTTTACATTTATTGCTACCAAAAATGGACGTATGTTCCTCAACAGTCCAAACACATTAGAAGAAAAAGGTGCATCTTACGATGCGATCGCAGCACCAAAAGTACATCTTAGTGAAAGTGGACTAGCTGTATCAGGTTATGAAAATGAAGAAGACCTTATTGCAGAAGTTGTAACTTTACTTGGGTACTTACCAAGCAATAATGGTGAAGAGGTACCATGTTATCCATGTACAGATGACTTAAACCGTGTGGATCCAAACCTTAATCAATTTGATTTTGAAGTAGGAAGCGTTGCACATGTCATTGAGTCAATTGCGGATAACAATGAATACTTAGAGCTTTACGGCGCGTATGGGCAAGATGCTATGGTGGCATTCGGACGCCTTAATGGTGCAACTGTAGGGTTTGTAGGGAACCAAAATCAAACAATGGATGTGGATGCAATCCAAAAAGTGACAGAGTTTGTAACATTCTGTGATGCCTTTAATATTCCACTTGTGACACTCACAAACATTCAGCACTTTACTTCTACAGTAGAAACTGAAAAACGCGGTATTATAAAAGAAGCAAGTAAACTTGTACATGCTTTTGCAAGTGCTACAGTGCCTAAGATTAATGTAATCCTTAAAGAGGCCTATGGTACAACTTACATTACAATGAATAGCAAGCACATTGGTTGCGACTATGTGTATGCATGGCCAACAGCGGAAGTATCTGTGATGAATAGTAGCAGCGCTGTAAAAATTATGTTTGGGGATGAGATTGCAAAAGCACAAGATCCACAAGCAGTTATGGCTGAAAAAATAGCAGATTATGAAGCAATGAGTAGCGCGTATGGTGTAGCGGCGAGAGGATACATAGATGATATCATCGAGCCAGCAGCAACAAGAAAACGTGTGATTGCAGCACTTGAAATTCTATTAACAAAACAAGTAGCTGAAACGTATAAAAAGCACCCAACAGTATAAGGTAGGTGATTGCAGTGATTTTTACAAAGCAATATGATTTTCAAGCGTGTTTTGAATCGTTCTTAGGTGGGTTTAGTGTCTTTTTAATCGGTGTAAGTATGGTATTCTTTGCCCTGGTACTACTGATCGCACTCATCAAAATCGTGAGTATCATTGTAGATAAGACACAAGGTACAAAGACGAAAAAGGTTGCGACCCAACCAGTGACACCAGTGGTAGCTGAACCAGTAGCACCTGTTGCAGCAGTTTCAGATGACTTAGAATTAGTAGCCGTTATTACAGCAGCTATTGCAGCGAGTCTAGGGACAACAACAGATGCATTACGTGTGCGTTCATTAAGACAAGTCAATAGACAAACAAGATCATAATCATAGAGAAATGTAAGAGGAGGACATAGGTCATGAGAAAATTTCAAGTAACAGTTAACGGTAATACATATGAGGTAGAAGTAGAAGAAGTAGGTGGAGGATTCCAGACAGCACCTACAAGACCAGTAGCAGCACCAGTGGCAGTAGCACCAGTGGCACAAGCACCAGTAGTGCCAGCGGCAGCACCAAGTGCAGCAGGGGCAAATAAAGTCGTAGCACCAATGCCAGGAAAGATTGTAGATGTGAAAGTAAGCGTTGGACAACAAATTAAAGAAGGTGACTTAGTAGCCGTTCTTGAAGCAATGAAAATGGAAAATGAAGTATTTGCTAGTGCATCAGGCACAGTTGCATCTGTAAATGTATCTGCAGGCGCAATGGTTGAAGCTAACGACGTTATTGTAACCATTAACTAATAGCTGTACTTAACTCTATAAAGGAGGAACAGAGTGATGAATATAGGCAGTGTCTTTATGGAGTCAATTCAAGGTTTCTTTGCTGGATCTGGCTTCGCACAACTTGATATAAAGTATGTGGCTATGATTTTACTTGCGTGTGGATTACTTTACTTAGCCATTGCAAAGGGGTTTGAACCTTTACTTCTCGTACCTATTGCATTTGGGATGTTACTTGTTAACTTACCAGGTGTAGGCATTACAGCACCAGGGGTAATGAATGAGGTGACAGGGAAGATGGAGCCAGGCGGACTCCTTTACTACATAGGCATGGGAAAAGAGCTAGGGATTTTCCCACCACTGATTTTTATTGGGGTAGGTGCCATGACTGACTTTGGTCCACTTATTGCCAATCCAAAAAGCTTACTTTTAGGAGCAGCAGCACAAATTGGTATTTTCGTAGCATTCTTGGGCGCACTTCTTTTAGGCTTTACAGGCCCAGAAGCCGCATCAATCGGTATCATAGGTGGGGCAGATGGTCCTACATCAATCTACCTTGCGACAAAGCTTGCGCCAGATTTACTAGGTGCCATTGCGGTATCGGCTTATTCTTATATGGCCCTTGTACCCGTTATTCAACCACCGATTATGAAGCTTCTAACAACAAAAGAGCAACGTATGGTGAAAATGGAGCAATTACGCCCAGTATCAAAAGTAGAGAAAGTTGTCTTTCCAATTATCGTAACCATCGCAGTATCACTTCTTTTACCATCAGCAGGAACGCTTATAGGAATGCTTATGTTTGGTAACTTATTAAAAGAAGTTGCTGCAACCAATAGACTTGCAGATGTAGCAAGCAATGCCATGATGTCTATTATTACTATTCTACTAGGTTTATCAGTAGGGGCATCTACAAGTGCAGAAAAATTCTTAAATGGTCAAACACTAGGCATCTTAGCACTAGGCTTATTTGCCTTTATTATCGGAACAGCATCAGGGGTACTCTTTGGTCTTGTGATGTACCACTTAAGTGGTAAAAAAGTAAATCCACTTATTGGAGCAGCTGGGGTATCTGCAGTACCAATGGCAGCACGTGTTGTTCAAAAAGTAGGACAACAAGAATGTCCAACGAACTTCTTACTCATGCATGCAATGGGACCAAACGTAGCAGGGGTTATTGGCTCGGCTATCGCTGCAGGGGTATTACTATCAATTTACGGTTAATAAGGGGAGGCTAAATTATGCTAGAAACAAATGTAAGACCAGTTAAAATAATGGATACAACACTACGTGATGCACATCAATCCTTACTTGCAACACGTATGACAACAGAAGAAATGCTACCTATTGCAGCGACAATGGACAAAGCAGGCTTTTATGCCATGGAAGTATGGGGCGGTGCAACTTTCGATGCATGTCTTCGTTTCTTAAAAGAAGACCCATGGGAAAGATTACGTAAACTCCGTGCAGAAATCAAAAATACAAAACTTCAAATGCTCTTTAGAGGACAAAATATCTTAGGTTACCGTCACTATGCAGATGATGTGGTAGAATACTTCGTACAAAAAAGTATTGCAAACGGTATTGATATCATCCGTATCTTCGATGCACTTAACGATATGCGTAACCTTCAAACATCAGTAGATGCGACACGTAAAGAAGGCGGACACGCACAAGTTGCCATCTCTTATACATTAAGTGATGTCCATACACTTGAGTACTACATCCAACTTGCAAAGCAAATCGAAGAAATGGGTGCACACTCAATCTGTATTAAAGATATGGCGGGACTTCTCGTACCATTTGAAGCAGAAAGACTTATTCGTGCATTAAAAACCAATGTAAGCATTCCGCTTCAACTTCATACACACTATACAAGTGGTGTGGCAAGTATGACTTACCTTAAAGCAGTAGAAGCAGGCTGTGACATTATCGATACAGCCATGTCACCACTTGCGATGGGCACATCTCAGCCAGCAACAGAAGTTTTAGTAGAAACATTCAAAGGAACACCTTATGATACAGGCATCAACCAAGAAATACTGAATGAAGTGACAGAATACTTCAGACCAATGCGTGAAGAAGCACTCGCAAGTGGCCTTCTTAATACAAAGGTACTAGCAGTAGATATCAATACACTTCGTTACCAAGTGCCAGGGGGAATGCTTTCAAACCTTGTATCACAACTTAAAGAACAAAAAGCAGAAGATAAGTTCTACGATGTATTAAAAGAAATCCCACGTGTACGTGCAGACTTTGGTTATATCCCACTTGTAACACCAAGTAGTCAAATTGTAGGAACACAAGCAGTACTTAACGTACTTGCAGGTGAGCGCTATAAGATGGTATCTAAAGAGTCAAAAGCAGTTGTTCGTGGGGAGTATGGTCAAACATCTGTACCAATCCAAGATGACGTCATTAAAGCAGTTATTGGCGATGCAGAACGCATCACTTGTCGTCCAGCAGATCTTCTCAAGCCAGAGCTACATACACTTGAAAAAGAAATGCTTATGTATAAACAACAAGATGAAGATATCTTGTCTTATGCATTATTCCCACAAGTTGCAACAGAGTTTTTCAAACATCGCGAAGCACAGCAAAAGAAAGTAGATCTTACATTGGCAGATACAGAAAACAAAGCTTATCCAGTATAATAAGACAATTTACTGTTTAGAAAGAGGACATCTGTAAAAAGATGTCCTTTTTATTTGGGTTTATTTGGGGAAATTCCAAAATAACGTTGTCAAAAAAAAAATATATTATATAATGATAGTATGTGATAGTATGAATAAACGAACGAGAAGGGACGAATCATGGTCAATAATGATTTAATTCAACGTATTAAAAAAAGCATGCCTAAGCTAAGTAAAGGGCAAAAGCTTATCGCTAACTATATTTTAGATCACTATGAAAAAGCGGTATATTTAACAGCAGCAAAGCTAGGGACTATTGTTGGTGTCAGTGAATCAACAGTTGTACGTTTTGCAAATGAGTTAGGATATGATGGGTATCCAAAATTCCAAGATGCCTTAGAGGAGTTAGTGAAAAGTAAGCTAACTGCCATGCAACGATTAGAAGTAACTACAGATCGCATCGACACGGATCACGTGCTAAGAAGCGTTTTGGAAACAGACGAAGAAAAGATTCGCTATACCCTTGAGCATATAGATGAAGAAATATTTGATCGTACAGTAGATAAAATCCTTGAAGCGAAGACGATTTATATTTTAGGTGTAAGAAGCTGTGCAGGTCTTGCAAGCTTTCTAGGCTTTTACTTTAATATTATTTTTCCACATGTTAAAGTGGTAAATACCAATAGTATTAGTGAGATGTTTGAAATTATCCATCGTATCGATGAAAACGATGTGATTATAGGGATTAGCTTCCCACGTTATTCAAAGCGTATCTTAAAAGCACTTGAATTTGCACGTGCTCAGAAAGCAACAGTTGTTGCCATTACAGATAGCTACATTTCACCCATTGCACAGTATGCACATCATACTTTAATTGGTAGAAGTGAGATGGTTTCTTTCGTTGATTCACTTGTGGCACCATTAAGTATTATCAATGCACTTATTGTAGCCATCAGCTTAAAGAAACGTTATGAAATTTCATCTAATTTAGAACATCTTGAAAACATCTGGATGGAATATGAAGTTTATGATGATACAAGAGAGCAAAATAGTGGCGCATTAGAAGCCAACGGAACGAAAAAAGAAAAGTACGACTAAAGATAGAAAGATTAAATAAGTCATAAAGGGAGACACTTATGAAACAATTTTCAATAGCCATCGATGGGCCAGCAGGCGCTGGAAAAAGTACCATTGCAAAACAATTAGCCAAAAAACTTCAATGTATCTATATTGATACAGGAGCGATGTATCGTTCAGTAGGCTACTACTGTATGCAACAAGGCATCGATTATAATGATGAACAAGCAGTGGAAGAAAAGTTAGCTGCTATTCAAATAGATATCACCTATAAGGATGGGACACAGTCTATCGCACTCAATGGTGAAGATGTAAGTACTGCCATTCGTACTCAAGAGGTAGCGACAGCGGCTTCAAAGGTAGCGACCTATAAAAGTGTCAGAGAAGCTTTAGTAGAGATGCAACGAAGCCTTGCCAAGCGTCAATCAGTGGTGATGGATGGAAGAGATATCGGTACAGTCGTGCTTCCAGATGCGACAGTGAAAGTCTTTCTTACAGCATCAGCGTACGAACGTGCAAAGCGTCGTCATTTAGAATACCAAGAAAAAGGAATACAAGCAGATTTTGATGCATTGCTAAAAGAAATAGAAGAGCGTGATTATCAAGACTCAAACCGCGCAGTGTCACCACTTAAGCAAGCAGACGATGCAGTATGTATCGATAGTACCACACAATCAATCGAAGAAGTCATTGCCAACATAGAGATGTTTATAAGAAAGAAGGAGAATCATGAGTAAGCCAGAAATCATCGTAGCGCAGACAGCGGGGTTTTGCTTTGGGGTGAAGCGTGCAGTGAATTTAGCTTTTGACACAGATGTGACAAAACAAACCTATACGTTAGGTCCTATTATTCATAATGATTCTATTATTGAACGTTTAGCAACAAAAGGCATTGTGTCTATTGATTCAATAGATGATAAAGCCATGGATACACTTATTATTCGTGCACATGGGGTACCACGTACGATTTATGACCAAGCAAAAACAAAAGGCATCCAACTCATAGATGCGACGTGTCCTTATGTGAGAAAGATCCATAAACTTGTGAAAAGCTATGATGAGAAAGGTTATGGCATTATCGTAATCGGTGATGCTAACCACCCTGAAATCATAGGAATTAACGGTTGGGCACAAGATAAATGCTTTATTGTCAAAGACAAAGAAGACTTAATGGCACAAGCATTGCCAAAGGATAAGCAGTATTTGATCGTATCTCAAACGACTTATAAAAAAGAAGTCGTAGAAAAAGTGGTGACTTTCTTAGAAGAGGAAGACTATCAGATTACTTATATCCCTACTATTTGTAGTGCGACCAAAGAACGCCAAGAAGAAGCACAGGCCATCGCAAAAGAAGTGGATGCGATGATTGTTATTGGAAGTGCCTTTAGTTCTAATACACAAAAGCTTTATGAGATTTGTAAAAACCACTGTGAACAGACTGCCTGTATCCTGGATGATGAAGCATTAAGTGCGGAAATGGTAGCAGGTGCTTCAAAAATTGGTATTACAGCAGGTGCTTCAACACCTCAAGACATCATAGAGAAGGTAATAGAGAAAGTAGTGCAAATAGCTCAGTAGGAACACTGGACTTTAAGGGGGTAGCTTTATGGATTATACACAATTTAAAGAAGTGTTTTTTAAATTATCAGCCATTGATTTAAGTGCGTATAAAGAAAATCAAATGAAGCGTCGTATCGATGCGATGATACGTAAGCAGCAATGTCAGGGATACAGTGATTTTATCGACCTTATCAAAAAAGACAAAGAACGCTACGAAGAGTTTATGAATTATCTGACCATTAATGTATCAGAGTTTTTTAGAAATCCAATACAGTGGCAGACTTTAGAACAAGAGATCATTCCAAGCTTGCTCAAAAAGAAGCGATCTATTAAAGTATGGAGTGCAGCATGTTCAACAGGTGACGAACCTTATTCTTTAGTGATGCTTTTATCCAAATTCATGCCACTTAGTCAGATTCAAGTACTGGCTACGGATATCGATAAAGAGATTTTAGCCCGTGCGAGAAAAGGGCAGTATATCGATAAATACATTGAAAATGTGCCAGAGGCATTTAAGACCAAGTATTTCAACAAAAAAGATACCATTTATGAAGTGAGTGAGGACATCAAGAAATGTGTGACCTTTAAAGAGCACAACCTTCTTAAAGACCCTTATCCTCAGAATATCGATTTAATCGTGTGCCGTAATGTACTCATATACTTTACTGAAGAAGCGAAAAATACTATCTACACAAAGTTTAGTGAAGCACTTACTAGTGAAGGCGTTTTATTCGTAGGAAGTACAGAGCAGATTATTGGTGCACAAAAATATGGTTTAGCACCTTGTCGTGTATTCTTCTATCAAAAACAATAATTAAAATAATAACCCGTGAACGTTTGTTAAAAGCGTCCACGGGTTATTATTTTGCCTAATGTAGCAAAAAAAGTATCTTTTGTATAAGTGGTAGGGTCATAAAGACAATGGGGTTTACCCGTCTCATCTTGCCAAAGTGCATCTGAGGTAGTAGAAAAAATAAACATATCGTCCTTGATGAGAAAAGCATTTTCCTTAGTAGCCTTACGTTTGAAGGTGGCAGGAATACACTGTGCCAAGGATTTATGAATGAGCTGGCCATTGACAGCATAATAATCTTTATAAGGAAGAAACTGCTTAAGTGTCTGCTGGCGTACAGGTAATGTAAGGCTTAATGTATGGCTAGAGGAGACATAATCCAAAGTGAAATCAGCTAGTGTCACCTGTAAATCAACGGGAAATGTAAGAGAAGGTACACACGTGCAGTGGACAATGTTGCGTTCACATAAAAATCCAGTGCATGTCTCAGCCGTAAGGGCATTAAGAAAACTATAGAAGTGACATAAAGCTACGAGGCTTAGGAGCTCATCTAGGTTATGGGATTTGATAAGTGTTTGATACGTCATTTCCTTTGTTTGTACATACAGTAAGATGATGCGTACCAGATCTTTGCCCTTAGTCGTGATGCTGCGGTTGAAATGAATGAGATGCTCTAGCGTTTGGCGGTTTAAGGACATTTCTTTTAAAAGATAGCGCATAAGCGGTAGTTTCTTTAAATCTACGTGTTCAAAAAAGAGATGGCTGTGAAGTGGGACTTGCAAAAGTGAACAGCGTGCTTCAAGAAAGCTTAAGTCGAAAGTAGAGCCACCGTAAGTATAGAGTTTGGGACAGTCACGTAGGAAGGACACCACCTCTTTAAGGAGGGTTGTTTCTTCACATAAATCCTCTAATAACCAAAAATGATAAAAAAATTTTTCTTCTTTTTTTTCTAAAATACCCACCATCAAAACGGAATGAGTATGTTTACATAATCCTGTTGTTTCGATATCAATAAACCATCCCTCAGTAAGAGGGGGATGAAAGAGCGAATGCACAGGTAGTGATTGATAAATCAAGGTTTCACATCCTTTCAGTTATAAACTATTGTAGCAGAAATCATGTGAAATGCGTAGCCAAAAAAATAAAGGTTAACATAAAAATAAAACACACCGAGTATAAAATGATTTTTAACTTAATTATAAAAATCATTTTACATACTATTTGTTGGCTAAAAACCTAATAAATCAACACATCTCAAATAAATAATTCTTGAAAATGAAAGAAATATTGATTATAATTTCAATATTAGATTTGAAATATGGAGGGATAGATATGAAAATGAAAAAAATGTTTGCTATAGGAATGGCTATAGCGATGGGGACAATGTCATTGGCTGGATGTAGCAAGACAGAAGAAAGTGATACGATTAAAATAGGTGCTAGCTTTGACCTTACAGCAGGGGCAGCACAGTATGGAAAGGCAGCCAGCAATGGTGCCCAACTTGCTATTGATGAGTACAATGCACAAGGTGGTGTACTCGGAAAGCAAATCGCAATGATATTAGAGGACAATAAGAGCAGTCAAGTTGATGCGACCAATGCTTTTAAGAAACTCGTAGACAAAGATAAGATTGTTGCATTTATCGGTTCAGATATTAGTAGTACAACTGAAACCATTGCAAACATTGCTGAGGAAAGAAAGATTCCAATGATTACACCTACAGGTACAACAAAAAGCATTACAGAAGTAGGGGAGCATATCTTTAGAGCATGTTTCATCGATCCAGACCAAGGTGAAATCCTTGCACAATTTGCAGCTGGTGATTTAAAAGCAAAGACAGCAGCGATCATGGTAAACTCTGAATCAGATTATTCTACAGGTATTGCAGAAGTATTCGCAACCACATTTGAAGCAGCAGGCGGAAAAGTGGCAACAACAGTTAACTACGGTAAAAATGATGTGGATTTCAAGCCAATCCTTGCAAATGTAAAGACAGCTAATCCAGATATCATCATTATCCCAGATTATTATGAAACAATCGCAATCATTGCGACACAAGCGCGTGAGATTGGTATCACAGCACCACTTCTTGGTGGCGATGGCTGGGATGGTGTAACAGATAAAGTAACAGATAACCCAGAAGTTGTAGAAGGTAGCTACTTTGTTAACCACTACTCACCAGATGATGAGTCAGCAATCGTTCAAGACTTTATCGCAAGCTATACAGCTAAATACGGTGCAGCACCAAATGCTTTTGCAGCACTTGGCTATGATGCAGCCCGCGTTATGATCGAAGCGATTAAAACAGCAGATTCAACAGATGAAGCAAAAATTGTAGAAGCAATGAAAAATACAGATCTTTCTTGTGTAACAGGTGACTTAACTTTCGATGAATTTAGAAATCCAAAGAAAGCAGCTTGTATCATCACAATCAAAGATGGCAAAAACACATTCTACACCAGAGTAGGTGCAGAACAATAATCACACTATTTATCGGAAGAGCTTCTTCCGATAAATTTTGAGCTTTATCAAAATTTATGTCAAATAGACTACGAAAGGTGGATGTTATGGATTACGGCACATTATTTATTCAGCAAGTGATTAACGGCTTACATATCGGTAGTATTTATGCTTTAATTGCCTTAGGGTACACCATGGTATATGGTATCGTAAAACTTATTAACTTTGCCCATGGGGACATTATGATGGTAGGGGCATATATTGCATTTTTCCTTGTAGCAATATGTAAACTTCCTCTCGTGATAGCCATTATTATTTCAATGGTTGCTTGTGCAGCTATAGGGATGAGTATCGAAAAGATTGCTTATAAACCGCTTCGTAAAGCACCACGTATGTGGGCGCTTATTACAGCCATTGGTGTAAGCTTCTTCTTAGAAACACTTTTCACCATTCTTTTTGGCGCAAGCTCAAAACCATTCCCAACCCTTTCTTTACCACCTATTCAATTAGGCGAGATACAAATCAGTCAGATGATGTTACTTTCTTTAGGTTTATCCTTAGTACTGATGTTAGCACTTACGCTTTTCATTAAGCATACAAAGCTTGGTAAAGCAATGCGTGCTTCTTCAGAGGATGCACATGCAGCATCACTTATGGGGATATCCGTTAATCGAACGATTTCCATTGCATTTGCTATTGGTTCTGCACTAGGGGCTATGGGCGGGATTTTATTTGCTATGGCTTACCCACAAATTAGACCACTGATGGGTGTTATGCCAGGACTTAAGGCCTTTATCGCAGCGGTACTAGGTGGAATAGGTATTATACCAGGAGCGATGCTTGGTGGCTTCCTACTAGGACTCATCGAAAGTTTAGCAAAAGGTTTCTTATCACTCTTTTGGTCGGATGCATCATTATGGGCAGATGCCCTTTCATTCTGTATTCTTATCCTAGTGCTTTTATTAAAACCAGCGGGTATCCTTGGTAAAAATGTAAGAGAGAAGGTGTAAGAATGAAAAAACCAGCGTTTAAATCAAATAAAATCATGCTTTTTCTATGTGGAATCTTAGGAGCGTATCTCTTTCTAGCAGTAGGGATGGCATTGGATATTATTAGTTATTATGTAAGTGGTATCATCGTATCCATACTTATTAATGTGATTATGGCTGTCTCATTAGCCCTTGTAACAGGCTATTTAGGTGAATTGGTATTAGGCCATGCAGGCTTTATGGCAGTAGGTGCTTATACATCAGCTATCATTACATTGAATTTAGACTTACCTATTTATATAGAATTCCCAATTGCTTTACTTGCAGGGGGGCTCTTGGCTTCACTTGTAGGAATTCTCATTGGTATTCCAGCACTTCGTTTAAAAGGGGATTACCTAGGAATTATCACTTTAGGCTTTGGAGAAATCATCCGTATCGTCCTTAATAATTTAAAGATTACTAACGGGGCGAAAGGTTTATCCGGTATACATGGTTACAGTAGTTTTACCATTACCTTTTTTGTAACAGCAGTGATTATTATCCTGATTTATCGTCTCTTACAAACGAGACATGGACGTAGTATTATCGCTATTCGTGAAAATGAGATTGCAGCAGAGTGTGCTGGTCTATCTACTTTTTATTTTAAAACCTTTGCTTTTGCAGTTGCGGCTTTCTTTGCAGGGATTGCAGGGGGCTTATACGCACATTATTACCAAGTGTTAAATCCTCAAAGTTTTGGCTTTTTAAACTCTATTGAGTACCTCATTATCGTTGTACTTGGAGGTATGGGGAACTTATTTGGTACAATGATTGCAGCCATCGTATTAGGGGTTCTTAATGAAGCTTTACGTGGATTTGCAGAGTATCGTATGCTTGTGTACTCCATGATTCTTATCATTATGATGGTATGTAAGGCAAAAGGCATCACTTTTAAAAGCATCTGGCAAAAGATCCAACAAAAGATGCAAAAGACAGCTGTTCAAACAGAAGAGGCTTCAGTAAAGGAGGGACAATAAAATGGCTTTATTAGATGTATGTCGCATAAGTGTCAGCTTTGGAGGGATAAAACCTGTATCTGAACTCACGATGCATATAGAAGAAGGCGAACTTGTAGGACTTATTGGCCCAAATGGAGCAGGAAAGACCACAGTGTTTAACCTTTTAACAGGTGTCTATACACCAACCGAAGGCAGTATTAGTTTTGAAGACAAACGTATCGACCGTTTAAAAACCTATCAAATTGTTAAAGGCGGCATTACACGTACGTTTCAAAATATTCGACTTTTTAAAGAAATGACCGTACTAGACAATGTTAAAGTAGCCTTTAACAATCGTCTTTCTTACACTAGCGTAGCAGGTATCTTAGGCTTACCAAGCTACAAAAAGCAAGAAGCATGGTTAGAAGAAGAAGCGATGAAGTTATTAGAGATTTTTGAACTTCAGGATGCGGCTCATGAATTAAGTAAGAATCTTCCTTATGGTAAACAAAGAAAATTAGAGATTGCGCGTGCTTTAGCAGGTAAGCCAAAACTCCTACTACTCGATGAGCCAGCTGCAGGGATGAATCCTAATGAGACAAAAGAACTGATGCATACCATCAAGCTTATCCGTGATAAGTTTGGGATTGCTATTTTACTCATTGAGCATGATATGAACTTAGTTATGGCTATATGTGAAAGACTTGTGGTTATTGATTATGGGGTGGTCATTGCAGAAGGTACACCAGCAGAAATACAAAATAATGAAAAAGTTATCAACGCTTATCTTGGGAATGAATAGAGGTGAATTTGATGTTAAAAGTAGAAAACTTAAATGTGTATTATGACAATATCCATGCACTTTCAGATATCAACTTTGAAGTGGCAAAAGGAGAGATCGTTACTTTAATAGGTGCCAATGGAGCAGGGAAGACGTCTATTCTGAATACAGTCTCAGGTCTTGTCAAACCAAAGACTGGAAGTATACGACTTAATGATGAGGACATTACCAAGTGTGAAGCACATACCATTCTTCAGCGTAAGATGGCACACGTTCCTGAAGGGCGTCGTGTATTTGCTAAGATGAGTGTGGAAGAGAACTTACAATTAGGTGCCTATATTGTAAATAACAAAAAGCAAATACAAGAAGATATCGAGAAAATGTATGAGCGTTTTCCGCGACTTAAAGAAAGACGTAGACAATTAGCAGGGACGATGAGTGGTGGCGAACAGCAAATGCTTGCCATCGCCAGAGCGCTTATGTCAAGACCAGAAATCGTCCTTATGGATGAACCATCTATGGGGCTTGCACCCATCCTTGTACAAGAAATTTTTAGTATCATACGTGAGATCAATGCAGCGGGAACGACGGTACTTTTAGTTGAGCAAAACGCCAATCAAGCACTCCAGATTGCCAATCGTGCCTATGTATTAGAAACAGGAAAAGTCGTACTAGAAGGTGCAGGAAAAGAACTCCTTAATAATGAAGAAGTAAAGAAAGCTTATCTTGGAGCTTAACACATAAAAAAGAACCATCTACTAGCGGAAGCCGCAGTAGATGGTTCTTTTTATTAGCCTTGTGGAATATAAAAGCCGTTATCTTCATCAGGTGATGGTGTAGGTGGTACTGGCGTAGGTGGCGCAATTTCATCTGGTGTTTCAGGTACGACAGGTGTTTCTGGTGTAGGTGTCGTTATACCTGTATCACCATTTGAGTTGTTGCCACCTTGATTACCACCTGGTAACATCCAGTCAGGCCATTCTGGCCAACCGATGCCACCACCTTCAGGTGGAAGTGGTGTAGCTGTATGCACATCGCATAAGTCAGATGCATCAACAGCTGAGTCCCCACTAGAAGGACGTGTACTTACTTGAGATTGTACTGACTCAGGTGGGCAGAACTCAGTAGCAATTTTGCCAGATACAGTACAAACTTTTACTTCAGCATGGACATCACAATAATCATTTGGTGTATGGTTCTTGTTGAAGTAATCACTCACAATCACATGATTTGGATCAAGTCGACAAAGGTCTGTAGGAAGCTTACCAGAATCCGCACAAATCGTTGTCTTGGTATAACCAGTCGTTACTTTTTCGAATGGCTTGATTTCTTTTGCTTCATGAACATCTTTCATAATGGTTCCCCAGAGTAGTTGGTGACGCTGAGGTTTGCCGATGTTGAATGGCTGAGGTGTATCATAACCCATCCAAACAGTAGCAGTGTAGTAAGGGGTGTAACCCGCAAATAAGAAGTCTTTGTTATCACTTGTTGTACCCGTCTTACCAGCTATAGGCATTTTCGTTGCATTGTAGAAAGTGCTCTTAACAGTACCAGCTGTACCACGTTGGATCGTATCTTCCATCATATCAGTAAGCATAGAAGCTGTAGATTCCTTGATGACAGTACGTGTCTCCGGTACTGAATTATCAAGAAGCACATTACCATCCATATCCATAACTTTGGTATAGAGGATAGGTTCCACATAAGTTCCTAAGTTTGCAATGGTTGCATAAGCAGCATTAAGTTCTAGAGGTGTAACCCCTTTAGAAAGCCCACCTAAAGTAAGTGGATAATACTTATCGCCTGTCTCTGTAAGGGTTGTAAAACCAAAGTTTAAGAGATAGTCATAAGCAGTGTTTAAACCTACCTGTTCAAGGGCTTTTACTGCCACGATATTCATGGAATCATAAATCCCTTGGCGTACAGTAGAAGGCCCACGATAACCAGAGTACCAGTTCTTAGGTGTATACTTATCAACGGTATAAGGTTCATCCACAATGACTGAACCAGGAGATAAAACACCTGTATCTAAGGCAGCAGCATAAGATGCTAAAACCTTAAAAGTAGAGCCTGGTTGGCGCATGGCTTGGGTTGCACGGTTGAATGCACGGTCTGTGAATTTTTCACCACGACCACCAGAAAGTGCTTTGATATGCCCTGTATATTGATCACTAATAATAAAAGCTGCTTGGGTTTGTGGTATGACATGGATGACTTCATTAAAAGCAGTATCACCTTCCACAAAGCCCCATTCTTTAAGTTGAGCATCTTTGAATTTCTGAAGTTCTTCTTCATTATCAGATTTTAGGACTGTTTTACCGCCACCACGATGAACTTCTGTTCCATCTGCTTTACGAATACTTGCAGCGTATTCAATGACGTATTCGACGTGGGTAGGGAAAAGATCTGGATTTGCCATGTGTGTATCCACAATCTTTTGGATTTCTTGGTCGAGAGTGGTATAGATTTGAAGACCGCCACTATAAATCATATTGTTTGCTTGGACTTTTGTAAGACCAAGTTCGGTTTGTAAGTCTTTAATTACTTGCTCGGTTACAGCATCGACAAAGTAGCTATGTTTTGAGTCTGTATCGAGATTTTGATGAATCTCAGCAATGTTTTCATAAGGGTTTTCAGCTAAGGCCAAAGCTTTTTCTTCAGCAGTAATGAAGTTAAGCTTTTCCATCTGATTAAGCACTACCTGAGCACGTTCCCAGTTAGTCTCTGGATTACGTTTTGGATTGAATGTGGTGGTAGCTTTTGGAATCGAAGCAAGTACTGCACTTTCAGCTAAAGTAAGCTCAGAAGCATCTTTATTGAAGTAGTAGTTTGCTGCAGCTTGTACACCGTATTCACCATCACCTAGATGGATGGTATTGAGATAATACTCAAGAATAAGTTCCTTAGAGTAGACTTTCTCAAATTGAAGTGCTAAGTATTGTTCTTGTACTTTACGAGTGATTGTCTTATCAGGTGTTAAGACGTTGTTTTTAATGAGCTGCTGTGTAATAGTACTTGCACCTTGATCAAATTTACCACTTTTTAAGTTGGCCATTAAAGCACGGAAGATACCGCGGATATCAATCCCATGATGCTCCATAAAACGTTCATCTTCAATGGCGATGACAGCTTCTTGGAAATGCTTGGGAATCTCATCTAATGTAACGTAAATACGGTTTTCACCACCAGATAAACGGTCGATTTCTTGACCATTTTGATCATAGATAAAAGACGTAAAGTCAGTAGTCGGCTTTAATTCAAGGGTTGTAATATCTGGAGCACTTTTGATAATGCCTAAAAAGATGCCAAGGCCTGCCCCTGCTACTGCAAAAATACTAATAATCATTAAAATAAGAAAAACACGTAATATAGAAACTTTTGCTTTCTTTTTTGACTTTTTCTTTTTAGTTTGTGTTGCGTCAGTTGATTCGTTTGCTTTTTTTCGCGAATCCTTTGAATAATTCATAGGCTTCATCCTCCTCATTGTGTATTATATCAAAGATATACTATTTTGCATATATAAAAGGTTTTTTGCTTATTATAATAATGAAAGAAGTGTCGACAAAGGAGCGAGTATATGTTTAAAAAATGGTTCGAAACACTAAAAGAAAAATACAACCGTAAACCAAGTTTACACCATCATTATAAATGTAAGATAAATCATCGCAAGTCAAAGATTTTATTAACTGATAACCTTTTACGTATCAAACAAAAAAATAGTACTGAAAATATTGATTATCGTCATTTTGAAAAAGTACGTATCCAAACAAAATGGTGGCGTATTCGGGTCTTACTTCATTTAAAAGAAGGTAAATACTTCTTTGATTTTCCAAGTTATAAACAGGCATATGCCTTCTATGAAGATTTAATTTATAAAAAAGTGGCAAATAGACTTTAAAGCTTGTCATGTGTACAAGCCCTTCCTGAATATAGTAGTTTAAGAGGTTTGCGAAGGAGGACTTATATGTTCAAGGGAGGCTTTTTGTTTAGACGCTATAAATACCGCTATCGCCCCACACCAAAACCTAAAATGCAGTATACGAGGCGATTACATTATCATAAAGTGCAAGGCGTTTTTGCCATGCTTATTATTATTGCCATCTTTTCCCTTATTTATATCCAATTAGACCGAGAAGTGATGCCAACGGTTATGGCAATGGCAAAACTTCAGGGCACTACGGCAGCGACTAAGGCGATTAATGAGGCTGTAAGCCAATCACTGAAAGAGATCCAGGCCACCGAGCAAGATATGCTTAGTTATGATTACAATGATCAAGGGGAATTGGTATCATGGAATGTGAATGCCATTCTTATCAATACTTTGTGTGCAGATATGGTAGACAAGGCTAATACAGCTTTAGAAAATTTAGGAGAGGTAGCCTTTAAGATTCCATTGGGTAACTTAACGGGAAGCCATATCTTTGCCAATTTAGGGCCGGACATAGAAGTGAAAGTCTTGCCTGTGGGGACGGTTAAGATTGATTATGATAATAACATTCGTGCCACAGGGATTAATCAGGTGAATCATACGGTATGGCTAGATATACAAGCAACGATCCAAGTAGTCGTCCCTTTGTTTTCAGATCAAATCGTGGTGAATAGACGAGTTGTGTTGATCGATAAAATGATTTCAGGGAAAGTTCCGCCAAGTTATGTGAATGTCTTGCCGGACAATGTACTGGATGTAGCACCAGGAGATGTGGAAGAAGAACTAGGTGATCTCGGCGGTGCGATGGTCAATCCGTAGCACATTGCACAAGGGACCTGTAAGTTTGATTTTAAATTTAATCTATTTTTTAGAGTTGTCAATAAGCTTTGTCGCATGCTATATTAATGAGGTAAAGATTGGTAGGTAAAAAAGGCGTTCTCCCAAAAGGGAACGCCTTTTTAGATAAACTGACAATGGAAAATAATGTAAAATGACGGAGGGTACCACTTATGGAAGTAATAAAACTATCAGAGTTATTCGGTAAAAATGTATTTGACGATAAGGTAATGCGTGAGCGCTTACCAAAAGCTACCTATAAGCAGTTACATAAAACAATTGATGAAGGTTTAGCATTAGACCCGACTGTAGCAGAAGTTGTAGCCAATGCCATGAAAGATTGGGCGATTGAACATGGAGCGACTCATTTTACCCATTGGTTCCAACCAATGAATGGACGTACAGCAGAAAAGCATGATTCTTTCTTATCACCAACATCAGATGGTCGTGTGATTATGGAATTTTCAGGTAAAGAGCTGATCAAAGGAGAGGCAGATGGTTCATCATTCCCATCAGGCGGACTTAGACAAACCTTCGAAGCGAGAGGGTATACAGTATGGGATTGTACATCGCCAGCATTCTTAAAGGAAGACATTAGTGGTGTGGCACTTTGTATTCCAACAGCATTTTACTCACACTCAGGGGAAGCCTTAGATAAAAAGACCCCACTTTTACGTTCGATGGAAGTCATCGAAGAAGCATCACTACGTGTGTTACGTGCTTTAGGTGATACAGCGGTGCAAAAAGTCATCACAACTATTGGTGCAGAGCAAGAGTACTTCCTTGTGGATAAGAGACAATACCAATTACGTAAAGACCTTATCTTCACAGGACGTACACTGTTTGGTGCGATGCCACCTAAAGGTCAAGAAATGGAAGACCATTACTATGGAAGCATCAAAGAAAAGATTGGTAAGTTCATGCGTGAAATTGATATTGAACTTTGGAAGTTAGGTGTACCATCTAAGACAAAACATAATGAGGTAGCACCAGCACAACACGAACTTGCACCTATCTTTGCAACAGCCAACGTGGCTTCAGACCAAAACCAATTAGTCATGGAAGTTTTACAAAAAGTAGCGAACCGCCATGATCTTGCATGTCTTCTTCATGAAAAGCCATTCCGTGGGGTAAATGGTTCAGGAAAGCATGACAACTGGTCACTTGTGACAGATACAGGAAAAAATATCTTTTCACCTGGCAAGCATCCACAAGATAATTTCACATTCTTGGTGTTTGTAGCAGCAGTCATGAAAGCCATCGACACACATGCTGACCTCATTCGTTTATCAGCAGCAACAGCAGGTAATGACCATCGTTTAGGAGCAAATGAAGCACCTCCAGCGATTATATCTATTTTCTTAGGCGATCATCTTACAGACCTTTTATACCATATCGGACAAGGTGATGAAACAGGTGATATGGCGAAAGAAATGATGGAAATGGGCGTAGCTACCTTACCAAAACTTAAAAAAGAAGTGACAGACCGTAACCGTACATCACCATTTGCCTTTACAGGCAATAAATTTGAGTTCAGAATGTTCCCTTCTTCAGGGTGTGTATCAGAAGCTAACGTTGTGATTAATACAGTGGTGGCAGATGCACTGAATGAATTTGCAGCTGTACTTGAAGGTGCAGAAAACACTGAAAAAGCGGTAAGACAAATTGTACGTCGTGCATTACGTGACCATGGACGTATCCTTTTCAATGGTAATGGGTATTCAGAAGAGTGGGTAGAAGAAGCAGCACGTAGAGAATTACCAAACTTCCCATCAACAGTAGATGTTATTCCATCACTGATTTCTGATAAGGCGATCGAACTTTTCGGAAAAATGAAAGTGTACAATGAGACAGAACTTCGTGCACGCTATGAGATTATGATTGAAGAGTACTATAAGACCATTAATATTGAAGCAAAGACAATGCTTAGTATGGTAAAAACACAGATTATGCCTGCAGTTATTAACTATACAACTCAAGTTGCACAAAATGTAAGTGTACTCAATGCCCTTGGACGCTTTAAAGTAGATGCACAATCAGAACTTTTAGATGAATTAACTCAAAATGTCAATAACTTAAAGTATGATTGTGATGCCCTTGAATCAGCGCTAGAGCAAGCTGTAGCCATCCAAGAAGGCCTTCAAAAAGCCACAGCATTTAAAGATACAGTGATTCCAGCAATGGAAAAACTACGTCATACAGCAGATATCCTAGAAACGATTGTGGATGAAAAAATTTGGCCAATTCCAACTTATAGCGAACTTCTTTTTAGAGTATAAGTACTAAGAGTTTCTCCTTTTCTGGGGAAACTCTTTTTTTAAAAGCAGAAATTCATGACTAGAATGTAGGTTTTTGGTATAATATAGTAATGAACACTGTCATAAGACAAAATGAGGAAGGAATACTATGGAAGAATTAAACAAGCAAGAAGAGCGCTTTATCTTATTTGCCGCACAAAAAAAGAGAGATAACGAAGAAGAGGCTTTAGAAAGCCTTGAGGAATTAGAAGAATTAGTAAAAACAGCAGGTGCGCTTACAATAAATAAGTTTTTACAACGTGTGGACAGCATTAATCCTGGCTACTACATAGGGACAGGAAAAGTAGAGGAATTACGTCTTGCCATAGAAGCTTATGGTGCAACAGGCGTTGTATGTGATGATGAGTTATCACCTGTGCAGATGCGTAACTTAACGGAAGCATTAAATACGAAGGTTATGGACCGTACCATGGTAATCCTTGATATTTTCGCACAACGTGCAAGGTCAAGGGAAGGTAAGCTACAAGTAGAGATCGCACAATTACGCTATCAAAATTCACGTCTTACAGGCTTTGGGGTGATGCTTTCACGTCAAGGTGGGATTGGTAGCCGTGGACCAGGTGAAAAGAAACTAGAACTTGATAAACGTCATATTCGTGCACGTATGGAGCAGTTAGAAAGCGAGATTAAAGAAGTCGAAAAGCATCGCCATTTACTGCGTACACGTCGCCAGAAAAATAGCTCACCAGTGGTTGCCATTGTTGGGTATACCAATGCTGGTAAGTCTACTTTACTCAATGCATTAAGTGGTAGTGATATTTATGCTCAAGATCAGCTTTTTGCCACACTTGATCCGACTACCCGCGCGGTGACCTTACCAAGTGGTACAGAAATCATGGTGACAGATACAGTAGGCTTTATCCGTAAACTGCCTCATCATTTGATTAAAGCCTTTTATTCCACACTTGAAGAAGCAAAGTATGCAGATATTATTCTCCATGTGATGGATGCCA
>JBOFIT010000026.1:0-8394 GCA_051650305.1 Cellulosilyticaceae bacterium | reverse complement strand
AATGAAAAACCACCTAAAGCTTAATGTGAAGCTTTAGGTGGTTTTTTAGTTTAGACGAGCATATGCTGAAGTAAATCTTCGAAGGTTTCACGTTTGCGGATAAGACGTACATTGCCAGAAGTCTCTACGAGAACCTCTGCAACACGAGGTCTTTGGTTATAAGAAGAAGACATACAGAAACCGTATGCACCTGCATCCATCACACCAAGTAGATTACCTACCTGAGCTTCAGGAAGTACACGACCACAAGCAAGTTTATCGCCACTTTCACAGATATTACCTACCACTGTATAAGGTAGGGCGGTAGCTGGAGCAAGTGGTGACTTGCTATAAAGCTCCATATCGTGGTGTGAATCATACATAATAGGGCGCTGAAGAACATTGAAACCAATGTCAGAACCAAGATAATTGATGCCTGCATTTTCCTTGATACTTGTCACCGTACCCAGTACGACGCCTGATTCACAAGGGATATAACGACCAGGCTCGATCTGGAATTGTACTTTCTTGCCGTAGGCATCAGCGAAAGTATGCATCACTTCATCAAGTTTTTGACCAAGAGCTACGAGGTCAAGGCGCGCTTCACCTTCTTGCTTATGGTAAGGAATACCGAAGCCACCACCAAGGTCGATAAACTCGAGGTTAGGGAAAGCTTTGGCAATCTCTAAAATAGAGTCAAGGCTCTTGATATAAGGATCAGCATCCATAAAGAGTGAACCGATATGTTGGTTGATACCAACAAGCGTTAAGTCATAAGCAGTAAGTAAGCGTTTAACTTCTGTGATATCTGATGGATTGATACCGAATTTTGTTTTCTTACCAGCAGTTACGACTTTTTCATGGTGTCCAGCACCTACACCAGGATTAAAGCGGATGGCTACTTTGCCGCCAGGATTTAAGTTACCATACATTTCAAGCTGAGAAAGAGAGTCGATACTTGTAACGACACCTTCAGCAATTGCATAGCGCATATCTTCTTCAGTTACATTGTTTGGGATGAAGAAAAGTTCATCTGGGGTAAAGCCACTTTGCTTCGCTAGGAAGATTTCCCCTGGGCTCATCACGTCAGCGTGTAAGCCTTCTTCACGTACGATTTTCAGTAAGTGTATATTGGTATTCGCTTTGATGGAGTAATGTGGTACGAAGTTGTCGTAGGTAACGAGATTTTTCATCTCACGGCAACGTGTACGAAGGATTTCTTCATTGTAAATATAGAGGGGAGAACCGTAAGTCTGTATTAATTCAAATACATCATTTCCCCCATAAAAATTTGTCTCTTGTGTATAATGGCCATTTAAAGTATTCATGGTCTCCTCCTTATTGGTTTGAAAGTTTAATCATATCTAATTCTGTGATGAATGATTCACGCATAAGCCTTACAAGTGATTGGTTACAAGTATATAAGCATTGAGGCGACTCACATAAATCACCAGTAATAACAGAATGGGTGTCCATAATCATATGAAAGCCTGTAGGTGGCTTGGCTTTGGTATAGACTAAAGCATCCCCTATTATTAAATGTTCATCGCAGATAATGGTGACTCTTTTTGTTGTACTAATATTTTCGAGTTCTTCCTTGAAAAGTAGAATGGTATCTTTAGTCGTAAGCAGATAAACATGTGAGGTACAGCTAAGAATCGTATGCTTGATTTTATCAACGACAGTGTCATACCCTTTGATTGTGACATAAGGATCGCCTAGAGGTAGTGCTTTAGGGAACTGTGTGTCGATGCTGTGCCATACGTCATCAAATTCACGTTTGCTACCTTCTAGCAATTCATCTTTTGAAAGTGCGATATACTTATTGGTATCACTTTCGATGGTATAACATTTTCCTTTTTCTTGTAAGCTATATAAAGCAGCATAAACATTTGAACGAGAAATGCCACAGAGTTTTGCTACTTCATAGCCCGTTAAGGCACCGTTTTTGCAAAGGGTTATAAAGACGTTGGCTTCAATCGGTGTAAAGCCTAGTTTAAGTAAAGCAGTATTAAAATCCATTTCATCACCTATAGTAGTTTTGTTTAGAACTACTATAAGACAAATTATTTAAAAAGTCAAGAAGTTAGCAGAAAATAAGTGCAATAATAGAATTTTTAGGCACACTACTATTTATCAAACCTAACTGAATAAAAAGACAATGTAAATAGATTGTAATATTAAAATAGTGTGAAAATATTGACACTTATAACAGCGCCCCATAGACTAGAAATATGAAGTCTAAAATCTAAACAATGAAAGGGGAGACTATATGAAATCTTATAAATGGCTAATAGGGGTAGTAATCATCGCTGTAATCATAGCATCAATAGCATTAGTGACTAATCTAAAGACACCATCCAAGAAAGAAAACGTAGAAAAAGAAAATATAAATGCAATGGCTAACAATGAAGAGGCTGAAGAACCAAAGGAAGAAGAGGCAAAAGATACAGACACTAGCGATGAAAAGGAAGTTATAAAAAAAGAAGAAACAACGGAAGAGAAAGTTTTAGCATACCTTCAACAAAAGCTGTTGCCACATTTTGAAGCACATTATGAGGTGCTAGGTGATGGCTTATCCTACTATAAAGAAACAATCCTTGAAGATGGAAGTATTGAAGCCTTAATCATGTATACAGTGAAGTATAAAAACCATGACAAAGACCCTGATACAGTAGGCTATATCAAAGAAGCGAAAGAAAAGAATGATCCTTACTACCAGACTTACTATGATGAGTATCTAAAGCCTCAAGAAGCTAATTATGCAGAGATGAAGGTAGTTATAAGCCCAGATGGAGAGATGACACTTTATCAAGATATGGACCCTCATAGTGGGGAGAAATGGGAAGTGTTTGAGTAGGTGGGAGAGAGGAAGTATCGTATTAATAATGGTGAACCGTATCATAAATAAATGAGGAAAGGTATAAAGGACAGAAATATGGGCTATAAATTAAATTAGAACACAGAGGGCGGAACAGGTAGCCGCCACCACGTTTTGTAAACGGTAGGAGATGCAGATTACCACCTGCCTTGTTCTAACTTACGAGAGGTTGTAGCTAGAAATAGTTGCAGCCTTTTTGGGATGAAAGTAATTAAAGCTAAAGGAGGATGTAGATAAGATGACAGCAAATATTACAAGAACAATAGAAGAAATGAAGGAAGAAGCTAAGCAGCAAGAAAAGATAGAAATTGCCATTAGAAAAAATAAAAGTGTTAAGGCAACAATTATATTAAGTAGACTAATCCTAGAGCATAGCAGTACATAGATGTTCTAGGATTTTTTTTGACAAGGAAACTAAGGGGTATTAAGTAGATAGCTCAGCAGCATAGAGGAGATAGAGTTTTTGAATATGCTGTGCTAATGCTTGGCGGATGCATTCAGGGCCTACACATTCACATCTATCGCCAAAACTCATGAGAAGATTGTACCCCATCTCATCAGGTACAAAGGGGAAGGTAGCGAGAAAAGTATGCTGGTCAATAGGCTGGATGTTGTCTTCGCCACAAAGCTCTGTCATTTTTTCAAGAAGTGAAGCATCGATACGTAGTTGGATAGGGATAAGCTTCTCATCAACCCAACCTTTCCCGCTGAGTGGCAGTGGGGTGAAATCACGTAAAACAAAAGGCTTATCTAGAAGTTCTAAGTTGGAGATACGTGATAATTTAAAGGTTCTAAAGTCTCTTTTTTCGGTGCAGTAGCCTTGGAGATACCAGTATGATTCTTTGAGGATAAGCTGATAAGGCTCGATGATACGGTTTGTTTTGATGCCTTGAAGATTAGCGTAATCAAAGGCTACAAGCGTGGTAAGGTTTAAGGCTTCTTTAAGTTTTTCTAAGGTTTGGATAAACTTTTTGTTGCCCATCCAAGTGGTGAGGTCGATGGTGATTTGGTTTGATCTTAATAAAATGTCCTTAGTATGCTCAGGTGGTAGAAGCGTCTTCAATTTTTCGCGAATACCTATTAACTCAGTGGAAGGTAATGTAGTTTCGATACTAGAAAGCCCCATTAAAAGGGATTGAATATCTCCAGAAGAAAAGAATTTTTTATCCACTTTATAAGAAGGCAGGATACTAATGCCACCCTCTACGCCAGCGGTTGTGACGATAGGAATACCAGCTTGAGCGATGCTATCAATATCACGATAAATCGTTCGAGGGGTGACTTCAAACATTTCAGCAAGTTTGGGTGCGGTGACTTTTTCAGCGTTCAAAAGAATCATCACGATAGCAATTAAACGATCAATTTTCATATGTATAAACTCCTTTAGAAGTATGATGACGTATTTTTATAAATTAACATTATAACCATGACAGCATGTTGTCAACATTAGACGACTATAATGAAAAAGTCTTATAAATCAAAAAGAGGGGGCCGTACAAATGAATACAGCAGAAGTATTTAAGCGATTGATGAAGGAACAAAAGGAGATAGCATTGGCAACGTGTAGAGCGAGTGGGCCAAATGTAAGGGTGGTTAATTTTTACTATGATGAAGAGGTAGAGGGCGTCATTTACTTTTCTTCTTTTGGAGATAATGAAAAGATAGCAGAGTTTGCACAAAATGATAGTGTGGCATTCACGACGATACCACATGAGGGCAATGAGCATGTAAGGGTTAAAGAGGCAACTGTTCAAAAAAGTAGAAAGACCGTCTATGACGTGAAAGAAGGATTTGTTCGTAAAATACCAGAGTATGAGATGACTATTCAAGAAGTGGGAGAGTACCTTGTTCTTTTTGAAGTGCATTTTAAAGAAGCTGATGTTACATTAGACTTCGAGCAAAGTGGCGTCATTACATTTTAGACAAAACAAGAAAAAACGATATAGAAAAATGATTTCCTAAAACATAAGTATCAAAGCATGTTATATTATTTAGAGATAGTATAGCATGCTTTTTATGATGAGAAGAGGAGCGAGAAGATGAAAGAGAATCAATATGATCATATAAAATTTTTTGAGCAATATAAGCAGATGGCACGTTCAAAGAATGGACTTGAAGCAGCAGGGGAATGGCATGAACTAAGAAAAATGCTGCCAGACTTCACTGATAAAAAAATATTGGATTTAGGGTGTGGATTTGGGTGGCATTGTCGTTTTGCAGTAGAACAAGGTGCAAGGGAAGTAGTGGGCATTGATTTGTCAGAGAGGATGCTTGAGCGTGCAAAGGAACTGACCAATAGTGATAAAATCAAATATCTTAGAATGCCTATAGAAGCAATACAGTTTGAAGATGAAGCGTTTGATTGTGTCATCAGTTCTTTAGCTTTGCATTATATAGAAGCTTTTGATGAAGTGTGTGAAAAAGTAAGTAGGTATCTTGTAAAAGGTGGGGAATTTGTATTTTCCGTAGAACATCCTGTTTTTACAGCAGAAGGAAGACAACAATGGAAATATGATAATCAAGATGGAAGGGCATATTGGCCGGTAGATAACTACTATAGAGAAGGCGAAAGACGCTCAGTTTTCTTAGGAGAAGAAGTCATCAAGTATCATAGAACCCTAACGACCTATATACAGACTTTATTAGCTCATGGCTTTGAGATTAAAGCAGTAGTAGAGCCGCAACCAGCCCCACATATGCTAGAGGGCAATAAAGAGATGCAGGACGAACTACGCAGACCGATGATGCTTATTATTAAAGCGAAGAAATAGAGACTGGAATAACTATAAATTCTCACAGATTCTTTCAAGGAATAAGATTGGATCAAGTGAAAATAGCTTCAGAATGTAAAGGTAAATACTAACAAAACCGCAAGGTAGGAAATAGTTTTACTAAAGGGCTATGATAAACTCTAATTACCCAAAAGGGTAGAAATAAGGGGGAGAGAATATGTCTACTATTGTATTGTTACAAAATGCCTTAGATTATATTGAGGAAAATCTAAAGACTGATATTTCAGTAGCCGAAGTAGCAGAAATAGCTGGGTTTTCAACCTATCATTTTTGTCATCTATTTTCAGATTTTGTAGGTATGCCAGTAGCTGCGTATATTACAAAACGCCGTATCTACCATGCTATTTATGAGATAGGGCAATCAGGGAAGATGGTTGAGCATGCACTTCAGTACGGATTTGATACGCATGCAGGTTTTTATAAGGCGTTTAAACGTGAGTTTGGATGTTCTCCTTCGAAGTTTCTTAAACTAAATACTGCTAAAAAGCCAAAGGCAGTAAAGTTGTTAGAGGAGGCAAAGATTATGCTTACAAATAGTCAAATTAAGGAGATTTTATCAAAGTGGGAATTAGAGGGTGCACTGAAAATTGAGCCAACATTTAAAGCAGGAGGTGCCATGCAGTCGGGGGATACTTGGCAGGTAGGAGAGCAATTCATCTTCAAGACAGGGAAGGCAATAGCTGGTCTTAGAGGACATATTGCTATCTCTCGGGCACTTGAAGAAGAGGGTATGGAAGCATCTTGTCCTGTCCCCACCAAAGAAGGCGAAGATTTTGTGGTAGAAGGGGATAGGTTTTATGTGGTTACAAAGCGGATTCCGGGTGCATTTCTTTCGCCAAAAGAACGCTATGAAAAACATAGAGGAAAAATTGGTATGCAATACGGAGAAGCAATAGGGCTACTACATCAAGCACTCCTTGCACAGGATGAGAGCTTAGAAGTAAATGATACGAATATGCTAGATGTGGTTATGAAATGGGCAATGCCGCAGACACGAAAGGTTCTAGAGCAGTGGGGATGCCCACTTCCTGAGATGTTTTATGAAAATTATATCGAAGTATTTCCGAAACTGTATGAGAAATTGCCACGTCAAGTCATTCATAGAGATGCCAATCCATCTAATATCTTATTTAAAGATGGAAAAATTACAGGATTTATAGATTTTAATATTAGTGAGCGTAATATACGATTACTTGATCCCTGCTACTGTGCAACAGGCATATTATCAGAAGCAGGAGAAATAGAAGATGGATTTGATAAATGGCCTGAAATATTACAAGGCATTATGGATGGATATGATAAAATTGCAAATCTTACAGATGCAGAAAAACAAGCTATTCCTTATGTGATTTATTCAATACAAATGATTTTTATTGCATGGCTTATTGACCATGAGGTGTATAAAGATTGTGCACTGCAGAATAGAAAGATGCTTATATGGATATGGGAAAACAGGGGGCGTTGTTTTAATCAGTTTCTAGAGGATTAGTAGCAATACAGCGGATTTCAATCTGTGTGATGTAGTCTTCCATCTTAGAAATCACAAATTCATTCAAACCACGTTCGAAAGCATAGCCAGTTAATTGGAGGCGGTGTTGCTCTGCAAAAGCAAACATTTTTTGATATAAATCAGGAATCTTATCCCAATCCCCTAAGCAAAACCCTCGTAAATAGGTACCTTTTGGTTTCCTATAGAGGGTTTTGTTTTTTGTGTCCATAACCGTGAAGATGCCATCATAGGCAGCAAACTCACCAGCTTGTACCTTATCTAGAGAGATAAAGCTTCCACAACTTTTTTTATAGGTGCAAAACTCCCAAGCAATTCTTAGATGCTCCATAATGGGCTGGGTATTTTGGATGATGGCATCTTCAGACTGAAAATGGAGAGGGAGTGGTGTCAGAAGGAGATACTCATCCTTTAAATCAACTATTTCAATCTTCGTGTCATAGCTTGTACTGCAAAGATGTAGCATATCTTGCTTTTCTACAAAAACTGCTTTAAGTTTTTTGAGTTTGGCAATGGTTGTATCAATCTCTTCTATTTTTTGATGGGCAAGCTTTAGGAAATCAGTAGGATTGGGGTTTTGTGTATAGTCTTTTATTTCTAGGATAGACATCCCGAGTTCTCGTAAAGCAAGGATGTTTTCAAGCTCCATACTTTGCTCGAAGATATAGTAGCGATAGCCATTCTCGCCTTTATGCTTAGGTGAGAAAAGGCCGATTTCATCATAATAATGCAAGGTTCTTTTGTTAAGATGGTGGAGCTTGGCAAATTCGTTGGTAGTAAAATAAGCGAAGTTATCTTTCATCGTAATCTCCTGTTGACTTTACAGTAACTGTAGAGTTTATGCTTATTATAGCACACGACATAAAAAGAAAAAGGAGGTAGGTTATGAAAATCTATAACAAACCAATCACAGTGGGAAGTATTTTGGCATTTACGATTCCTACTATTTTGATGACACTTATTCAATCATCCTACTCGATGATTGATGGCATGTTTATTTCTAATATTTTAGGTGATGAGGCGCTGTCATCCATCACACTCATTTCACCTTATTTTAATTTGTTTATTGCCATCGCAGCCATGTTTGCATCAGGTGGAAGCGCAGTGGTAATGAAAAAAATGGGGGAAGGGAAGAAGGAAGAGGCGAGAGCGGACTTTACCACACTGATACTCATCAGTACGATGGTGGGCACCTTATTAAGTATACTTTTTTTAAGCTTTACAAAGCCGCTTGT
>JBOFIT010000025.1:0-34345 GCA_051650305.1 Cellulosilyticaceae bacterium | reverse complement strand
CCACTAGCGACGCAGGGTTGGATAAACTCAGCAATCTCTAAGGTTTCACCGGATAGCTTGTGCTTAACGACAGGGGTATAGCTGAAGGAGATATCGAAAGCGTCATCAGTAGTTATGTAGGATTTCTCGAATTTTTCGCGGCGTATGGGCTGTGCTTCGCCTTCAATACCTACCATGATATAGACATCAGGAGAAGCTGTGAAGTCTACATCACCTTCTAGGGTACGGATACAAAGAGGAGAACCAGATGCGAAAAGTGCCGTGGAGGGCATATAACCTACAACCACAGGGCGTTTCACATAGGTAGGCATATTGGTAATGTCTATATCATAAGTAGTGGCACGGATGATGTCATAGCTTTCGAAGTACTCTCGTGTGATGTTATGGAAGTAAGTCTCAATATTGGTGGAGTGATAGTGTTCTTCGAAGGCTTTGGCACTGATGAAACCACCAGCTTTATCGATGTGACCACCACCAGAACCGATGTGATTGGCCACATAAGAAGCGAATTCATTGGCTTTTACTTCATTAGTACAACTACGTACGGAAAACTTAATACCTTGGGCATTTTCGAAGTACACGATGCAGACGAGGATGCCATTAACCTGAATGGCGAGGTCACTTATAAAACCGAGTACATTAGGGTCGCAAGGTTTTGACTCAAGGACAGCAAATTTATGATTTTTATTGGTGGAACAGCGTATGAGTGTCATACCAGCAATTTCTAGATCGCTCATACCAAGGTTAGAGTTCTTGAGTAAGCGGATGAGGGGGGCATCGTAGTAGATGGCATCCAGCATATCACGGTCTAGGGGGTGACGAAGTTCGGTCAGAAAGTTTGTATCTGTGAAAAGTCCGTAATAAAGAGCGGTAGACACATGAGGATGGGCAGTGAGATCAAAGTCCGTATGACGAAGAAGGTCCCATATAAGTGTGGCACATGAACCGAGATTAGGACGGATATCTGAGAGTTCGAAGTAGGAGCCAGTAGGTACATGATGGTCAATCTCGGCAAAGGTTGTGGCATCAAAAAACGCGACATTACCCCCTTTGACCTGACAATCTACGGTCACTAGAAGTTGGGTTTTTTCAAGTTCTTGAACGTATATGAGAGGGATGTGCAGATGCTCTAGCATCAGTAAAAGATTGGGCTTAGCAATTTTGAAGTGGCCACCATAAATGAGGCGTACATCCTTACCTTGTGTCTGAAGATAAGTATAAAGTGCAAATCCAGAGCCAATGGCATCAGCATCGGGATTATCATGACATTGAATGACAATCTCATCGTAGTCTAATAATTTATTTAAATCCATATATAATCTCCCCTAAAGCTATTTTCTCTTATTATAACAGGGAGAATGAATAATATGAATACTGTAAAATAAGAAATAAAAATGTAATAAAATATTAATTTGAATTTTCGTATTATTACATCTATACTAAAAAGAGGTTAGGGATAAAGGAGGAAAAGAAATGAGTAAAATGAAGAATAAGGTAACACTTGTAGCGATGGCATGTATGCTAGGAGCAAGTGTACCAACAATGGCACAAGTAAATGGCGGAGGCGTCGATGCAGGTAAGGGGAAGGAATGGAGCAATCATGTACTTGTTCCTTACGTAGATGTAGAAGATAATAGTCTGCTTACACTCGGAGACTTTACATTAGCAACATCAATCACACGCTACAACTTAGGATTTATGGTAGCGAATAAAGATGGGGAGCTTGTATGGTTAGAAGACCGTCTTACAAAAGAATATAAAGATTTAGACAAAAATGCAGCAGAAGCACTTAAAGAACTTCGTACATTAGGTGCAGATGGTAAGGTGAGCTTCGGAGGACCAGCAGGAATTGCACTTTATGAAGTAGAAAGCAGTGTAGATGCACTGGTAAAAGCTTACCAAAAGGTCATTGATGTCTATGGGCTTACAGCAGTAGATTTCTACATGTCAGGGAATGATTTTTCAAATAGAGAAAAAGAAGCGCTTAAGCGTAATATAGATGCAATGGACCGTATTCAAAAGCAAAATCCACAGCTTAATGTATGGGTTACTTTTGAGACAGATTATACAGGTATGGATGCAGGTGTAAAAGAAAGTATTGCTTATATCGAACAAAAAGATGTGAAGGTAGAAGGTATCAACTTCGCGATTACACAATTCAAATCATCAAATACAAAAGATAGCAAGCATTTAAGTGATGCTACTGAAGTGATTCTTGAGGATACATATAAAGAGATGCAAAAGCTCTTTGTAGATGAAAAAGCAGATGATCTATGGGAGATGATGGGCGTTACTGTTACCATCGGTGAAAATGCATTTGATGAAGTATTTGAAGTAGAAGATGCAGAAGAAGTGGCACAGTATGCACTTTCAAAAGATATGGGTTATGTAGGGTATCAGTTTGTAGGAGAAGACACCAAAGACAATGCCTATGCAAAAGCATTTGCGAAGCATCTCATCGATAATCAAGCACCTGAAGCACCAGTAGATGTGAAGCCAGTCTTCGTAAGCTTTGACCAAGTGGTACTTGAGTGGGATGCTGTAAAAGGTACAGAGGTACCAACAGCGTACCAAGTATACCGTCAAACAGGTAATCAAAAGATGGTAGAATTAGTAGGCAAGGTAACCGACAAGAAGTATGTAGATACGCAAGTTGTTCCAGATATGAAGTATACTTACTACATCACAGCACTTGATGAAGCAGGTAATGAATCAGCAGATAGTAAAGCATGTGTGGTGACAACAAATAAAGATAACTTACCACAAGTAAGTATGAAACCACTTACAGATAAAGATGTGACAACAACAGAGATTACCCTTACATGGGATGCAGTAAAAGACGCTGAGTATTATATCGTATACCGCGATGGTAAAAAAGTAACAGAGACAAAAGAAACCACTTACACAGATAAAGGCTTAACACCAGATACGACTTACTACTATGTGGTGGAAGCTGTCGATGAAGATCATGATGCAATTGCCATCAGCAAAACCTTCAAAGTAACCACAGATAAAGCAAATGATACAGAAAAACCAGTGGATCCATCACAAGGAGCTTACAAAGGACACTGGCGTGCAGGTGCAAGCTACCAAGTAGGTGACATTGTGAAGTATCAAAATGCATACTATATCTGTACACAAACACATCAGTCAGTAGGAAATTGGCAACCATCTAATGTACCAGCCATATGGAACCGCGTACCTGGTGAAGCTCAAGATATCGGAAATATCGTAGGGGACAAAGATAAAGACAAAGATAAAGACAAAGATAAAGACAAAGATAAAGACAAGGATAAAGACAAAGACAAGTTAGATGATTTACTTAACGCAAATGGTAAGCCATGGGCGCCACAAGTAGCGTACAAGGTAGGAGATTTTGTATCTTATAAAGGTAAGTGGTACACATGTATTCAAGCCCATACAGCACATGATGCAAACTGGACACCAGATGCAGTAGCATCTTTATGGGGATTATTTGAAGGCGATGCAGAGGATTTAGGATTTTTCGGTATAAAGTAAGACATTGAGAGAAGGCACCCATGGGGTGCTTTTTCTTTTTATCAAACTTAAATAATGGTATACTAAATTAAAAGCATACAAAGGAGGCGTATGATGAAGTATATTTTACTTTATTTGGGGATTCTAAATCTGATGGGATTTTTGAGCATGTATAGTGATAAAAAGCGTGCAAAATTAAAGCAATACCGTATTCCAGAGGCCACATTGTTTATGCTAGCAATTCTCGGAGGTAGCATAGGAAGCATTGCCGGTATGGAGACTTTTAGACATAAGACAAAGCATTGGTATTTCAAGTGGGGACTGCCAGCTATCCTTATAGCACAGATTCTCGTAGTAGGCTTTATAATCATGGAATATCTGATGGTTTAAAATACAAGACAAAAGGAGAAATGAAATGTTTTTTAATTATGAGATGCCAACCAAAATTGTAATGGGTAAAAATTGTATTGCAGACAATAAGGAATTACTAAAGGCTTTTGGTAAGAAAGCGTACATCATCACAGGGCGTACATCGGCGAAGCGAAATGGGTCTTTAAAGGATGTACAAGAGGCACTTGCAAGCTGTGAGATTGAGTATGTGGTATTTGATGAGATTGAAGAGAATCCATCACTAGAGACGATGGAGCGTGCAAAGGATCTAGGTGTAGCAGAAGGCGTCACATTTATCATCGGTATAGGTGGGGGTTCACCTATCGATGCCGCTAAAGGGATCGGTGTTATGATTCGCAATCCACACCTCACAGCAGATACACTTATCGGTGGCGAACTGCTAGAAAGCTTACCTATCGTTGCCGTACCAACTACAGCAGGCACAGGTACAGAAGTGACACAGTATGCCATCGCTACTGATCATAAGGCTAAGACAAAGAAGAATATCGGCCATCGTATCTTCCCTACACTGGCATTTATGGATGCGAGCTATATGATGGAGATGCCAGCGGATATCACACTGAATACAGGTGTTGATGCATTTAGTCACCTTGTAGAAAGTTACTTAAGTAAGAAGAGCAATCCAATGAGTGACCTTTTCGTAGAAGAAGGTTTACGTCGCTTTGGTGGTTGTATCGATGCACTTCTTAGCAAGTTCTTCACTTATGAGACAAGAGAAGACCTTATGTTCGCTTCTATGCTTGGTGGAATAGCTATCGCTCAGACTGGTACTAGCTTACCTCATGGGATGGGCTACGCCCTTACGTACCACAAAGGTATGGCACATGGCTTAGCTAACGGCGCACTTTATATCCATTACCTAAGATGCTTCAAAGACCAGACAAAGGTACAGCGTATCCACCAGCTTCTAGGACTACGCTCTCATGAGGAGCTGGAAAAGATTCTAGCGATTCTGTGTGAGCACAAGGTGACATTATCAAATGAAGAAGTAGCAGCTTTCACAGAAGAGATGTGTAGCAATGCTGCTAAGCTGCAAAATCACCCTGAAGAAGTAGGGCGAGAGGAAATCGCAGCTATCTATAGACGTAGTTTTAAAGCATAGTATATAAAGACAGCCCTGAGGTAGATGCCTCAGGGCTGTTCTTTATATGGTTGGTGAAATTAATAGGTAGAAGGAGTGACTGCTTTTGCGGAAAGTATTAAACCTCCCAGGAGGCTTAAGTACAGGGACTATTCCTTGTTATACAGGTCTAAAAAGCCGAGTTTACTATCTCCTTGCTGGAAACCTAGGATAGCATCTAGATTTACATTCTCCGCTGCCTTAAAGATAGACTTGTCCACATTTGGATTCACAGCCTTAAGGGTTTGGATCAGTGCCTTCACTTCAGCTCGTTTGCTAGAGGTCTCACCAGCTGCTACGGCACAACCACAGTTCATAGCAGGTATGCCATTAGCACGGGTGAAGCTTTTGATGGATTCTTCGCGGATGTAGTACATCGGGCGGATAAGCTCTAAATTCTCAAAGTTTTGGGCATGTAGCTTAGGTACCATGGTCTTGAAGTTGCCAGCATAAAGGACGTTCAATAAAGTGGTCTCAATCACATCATCAAAGTGGTGACCAAGAGCTAGCTTATTGCAGCCCAGTTCTTTCGCTTTACGGTAGAGGAAGCCGCGACGCATACGTGCACACATGTAGCAAGGGTACTCCTGGGAGATGCGCTCCACTACTTCAAAAACGTCCGAGTCATAAAAGTGTACAGGCAGTTCAAGGTGTGCACAGTTGGCGTGAAGATTCGCCTTATTAGCTTCATTGAAGCCAGGGTCCATGGATAAGAAGACTACTTTAAAGGGGAACTCCGAGTGGCGTTCTAAGAGCTGGAAAAGCTTCGCCATAAGAAGGCTATCTTTGCCACCAGAGATAGCGATACCCACAGTGTCACCAGGGCTTATAAGTTCATAGTCTTTGAGGGCTTTAAGAAAAGGAGCCCATATATATTTACGATAGGTTGTCTGGATACTACGTTCGATTTGGGGAAGGGGTTTAAGCGTCATTTGTCACCTCGAGAATTGAATTTTATCTGCCCACATTATAGCAAAAAAATAGATTTTGTCAAAATAAAACGAGATACTCGGGTATCTCGTTAAAAGTTCTATATTAATCTCTGTAAACCATTACAGGGATTTTTGTCTTTTTAGAAAGCTTGTCGCACTTTGGTTTCACCATGAATTTACCAGAAGACGTCTCAGGTGGGCCAGGAATGACGATAAGGTCCACGTGTTTTTGCTCGGCTACACGTAAAATAGTATCTGTAGTAGGGCCTACTAGACAAAGGGTCTCGTGAGGGAAGTCACCTACAAGTGTATCAATCTTTTCAGCAAGGCTTTCATGTGCCAGCTGGATACTATCCATGTTCATATTAGCAATAGAATAAAGCATACTAGGATAAGTGTAGTAGTTAGTCAAAGTGAGAGGACTTGTGATATATAAGATAATAAGTGAGGCATTATTTTCCGTAGCTAACTCCTGTGTATAGTGAAGTAGCTTAGGATCAATCATATTAGTAATTGGGACAAGTATTTTTGTGATACTCATAGAAAGTCCTCCTTTTTCAAAGTATATATAAAGTATAGCATAACTTGGATGTTATTTAAATATACCTATTTATAAGAAAAAAAATAAAAATGTTAGTGCAAGTTGTATATAGAAGTAGTACTAAAAACTAAATATTCAAAAAACTAACAGAAAAGAGCTCTTCAAGTGGTTGTGAAAGTGTAACTGGCGAGTCCAAACTTAAAAAAAGTAACACATCATTTTCAGATAAAGAGCCATTTGTATCAAGCCACTCAAAAGCAAGGGTGCATATCTCTAGAGGATAAAGATTACCTAAGGGTATATCTGAAAAAGGTGCATTGAATGCAAAACTTCCACGTTCACGAAGGATTGTACAACTCTGTAAAAAGGGAGGAAGTGTATCGGCACATAAGTAGAGTTCTGAAAGAACCATATCAGAATGATTAAAGAGCTGACAAGTAATAGATGACAATAGAATCCCCCCTTATATAACGTAATGTATAGTATAATATATGATTAACAACGAAAAAAATGATTAAAAAGGGAGCTCATAGGCGAGCTCCTTTTTAGATGTGATCTTAAAGTGAGGATTAATAGTAGCAACGTCCCCAAGTTGTTTGGTTTTTACCAGCACCAGTAGTTGGGCAATTGCAGCCACAAGAACCTTTTTCACGAGGTTGGATACAAGGATGTGTACAGCCACAACCTGAATTGCAATCACAAGAAGATTCACAATCACAAGAAGGTCTATAATCACATTCGCATTCAGGTTTATGACGAGGTTGGATACAAGGATTGGTACAACCGCAACCACAGTCAGGTCTTTGGCCACATTCAGGTTTACGACGAGGTTGGATACAAGGATTGGTACAACCACAATCAGGTCTTTGGTCGCATTCAGGTTTGCGACGAGGTTGGATACAAGGGTTAGTGCAACCACAATCAGGTTCGCAACCGCATTCAGGTTTGCGACGAGGTTGGATACAAGGGTTAGTGCAACCACAATCAGGTTCGCAACCGCAGTCAGGTCTACGACGAGGTTGGATGCAAGGGTTTGTGCAACCACAAGCTGGTTTGCAATGGCAAGGTTTTGTACAACCACATTCAGATTGGCAATCACAAGGTTTGTGACATCCACAATTACAGTTACAATCGCAGTTGCAGCCACAACCACAGTCTGGATTAGGTTTAATTGGTTTTGGAGGGCAAGCACAATTGCATCTGTTTACGGTGCCATAACCAGCACATTTTGATAAGTTAACATTTGGATTAGGTTCACAAGTTTGGCAATTAGATTCATTACAAGTATTACAGTTACAATCGCAAGGTTTTGCGCAACAATTAGGTTTACAACAATTATAAGACATAGTATTCCTCCTTAAAAATGTTTATATATGGTTATTACACTAAATATAGTATGCACGCATGACAAAAAATGACATTATATCAACAATTATTCATACATATTTTTTTTGAAAAAGAATATATATATTAAAGTAGGACAAGGGTATCAAAAAAAGGGGGAGGACTATGAAGAAGCATATAAGGATTTTTCAAGTTGCGATGGTATTTATAGGAAGCATCGTAGGCGCGGGATTATCCTCAGGAAGAGAGTTAAATCAATTTTTTTCAGTGTTTGGCTATAAAAGTCTCATAGGACTTGGGATATGTGCATTACTCTATATCATCGTTGGTAAGATGATTGTAGAAATAAGCAGTGAACATAAGACACAGTCTTATAGTGAGTTTGTAGCATTGGTATGTACTAAGAAAATAGGAATATTTACAAATATAACGCTAACGCTTTTTTTGATTAGTAGCACATCTATTATTTTGGCAGGAAGTAGTGCGGTTATTCAGCAATTCTTTCATGTGCCGAAGTGGATAGGGCTTGTGGTGATGATAGGGTGTAGTGTCATATTTCTCCTACGTAAGACAGAGGGGCTTTTCGAAGTGAATAGTATCATTGTACCTTGTTTATTAATTGTCCTAACGCTTATTTTTGTGGGGATCATTAAAGCAGAGCCGACAATGATGACATGGGATTACATTACGAATCTGCCACCCCAAAAGCAGCATTTTTTACCTTCTAGCCTTATTTATGCAAGTTTCAATATTATTTCGATTATAGGCATTCTTGTACCACTTAGTCATGAGATAAAAGATAAGCAAGTCATTGTCAAAGGCGTAGCTTTGGGTTCTGTGTTCTTAACGATTATTAGTTTTTTTATCGTGATTATGATGATTGTTCATTCTGCGTATCCTAAACAATTTGAAATTCCTATACTAGCAGTAGCAGCGACGGTTGGAAGACGTATACAGCTTGCTATGATGGGCGTCATATGGCTTGAGATGTTCTCTTCACAGATTTCGAATATCTATAGTCTGACGAGAAGTATGGAAACCCAATTTCATATACCCTACAAGCAAGGAATCTTTCTCGTTTTAATTATCGCCATGCCATTTTCCCTACTAGGATTCTCAAATTTAGTAGAAGTGCTGTATCCCATTTACGGTGTATTAAGTCTTTTATTTGTGGGAAGCTGCATCAGCTTTTATATGAAGAAAAGAATTAGTGTAAATCTAAGTAAAAAGAATAAGCAAAAGATGAGTTATATGCATAGACTATAGAAGAGGTACATTACAAATGTCGTTTTTCAACTAAAAGAGTGTCGACCCTATGGGAAGACACTCTTTTTAAATGTGTTGAATTTAGATTTATTTAGTCTGGTCTTTCGTTGTCGTATCATCTGGTGTAGTATCATCACCATACCAAAGATCAGCGGTAGTGGGATTACTAATAATTCCAGCAACAACGAGAATACCTAAAAAGGCATTAACAACCGTTTGGTAGTTAGGAATAATATGGATACCAAAGCTAGATAAAAGAAGAGGAATAAAGGCTGCAATAGAAACCCAAAGGCCATAATTTCTCCAACGATTCTTGTCCATAGAGACACCTTCCTTCAATGAGATAGTATACTATATGCAAAAAAGGAAGGAAAAGTTCTAGGCATGCCTTTCGGTCATAAAATCATCTTCAAAAATGCCCATAAATTTATTGCCCTGTTCATCTTCATACGTACCGTGACCTTGCATTTTGCCACTTACAAATTCACCTGTATACTTGTGCCCATTAGGGAAATGCTTAATGCCTCGACCAGTCATTTCACCATGAACGACGTCACCTATGTAAATACTACCATCCAATAAGGTGAATTTTCCCTTACCATGAGGGATATTATCTTCTAGATCACCCTCATAACTACCAAGGTCTGTAACAGTAAGGGATCCATGAGTTGGTGTAATCATACAGTCATCTTCGAAGATTCCTTCATAGCGTGTATGATGTTCATCTTCATAGCAACCCACACCATGCATCTTACCATCTAAGAACTGACCAATGTATTTGTGACCATTGGCAAAGACCTTCATGCCTTTTCCAGTCATTTGGCCATGGGATACATCACCACGATACATGGAACCGTCTTCAAAAGTATAAGTACCCTTACCATGAGGAATAGCATTTTCTACTTCTCCTTCATAAGTGCCGATGCCTTTAAAGATAAGCTTACCACGTCCAGTAGCAACACCATCGCGGAACTCCCCTTCGTAAATATTGCCGCTTGCAAAAGTAGCTGTGCCATAGCCTTGAAGTTTATTGTTCATGAAAGTACCCTCAAAGATAGCACCTGAAGCTTCTATAAAACGACCCTTTCCTTCACGAACACCATTTAGAAAATAGCCTTCATGAGATGAGCCGTCCGACCAGTGATAAATCCCCTTACCCGTTTGCTCACCCTTATAGAAGTCGCCTTCATAAAATTCATTGACGTCTAAATATGACGTGCCAGTACCATGTGGAAAACCGTTGCTGAATGCACCTTCATAGATAAGTGCACTTGATTCATCATAAAGTTTGCCAGAACCATGATAAAGCGTTCCTTTCATACCACCTTCGTACATAATCGTACCATTTTTATGATATAAGACTTCATCTTCATAAAAGTCATCGCGAGATGAAAATAAAGATTTAAGTTTGCTGAGCATGTGTTCACCCTTCTTTCGCTAAAAAATGTAATTTATATAAGAGTATTCTAGTGTCATTATACCATTTTTCAACTAAAAAAGTAGAATTATATGCCAAAAAGATGACAGCTTAATTGATAAGCGACAATAATGCCGGTAAGTGATGCAAGAAGTGCTACAACCACTGTGTAGCGGGTGTTTTTGATATGTACGCTCATAAAATAAACAGACAAGGTATAGAAGATACTTTCAGTACAACCAGCGATGACTGACACGAGTTGACCTAAGAAAGAATCAGGACCAAAGTTCTTGAAGATATCCACCACAAGTCCCATAGAAGCAGAAGAAGAAAACGTACGAAGAAGTGCGATAGGGACGGCTTCCGTTGGGAAATGAGTAAACTGTAGAAGTGGTGAGATGAGGCGTACGATGCCATCTAAGCCACCAGAGGCGCGAAGCATGCCTACTGCCAAAAGAAGGCCTACAAGAGTGGGTAAAATAGAAAGAACTACGTTAATTCCTTCTTTAGCACCTGAGATGAAGGCTTCAAAGACGTTGATCCCTTTGAAGAGGGCATAGCAGATGATAAAGAGCATGACACAAGGCATCATAAAATCAGAAAGAGCTAATAAAAACTTCATTTCAATCCCCCTTACGATACAAAAGTTTTCCAAGTAAAATACCGACACAAGCAGAAGCCAGTGTAGCAATCATGGATGGAGCAACTACGATTGTAGCATTCTGAGAACCAAAGGCTTGTCTGTATGCGATGAGCTGAATAGACACCAGCTGGATAGTAGATATGTTTACGATAAGAAACATACACATGGCATGGGTGGCGGTATGGGTATGCTTATTAAGTTTCTGAAGCTCTTGCATGGCTTTAAGACCAGGAGGGGTAGCCGCCCAGCCAAGACCTAGAAAATTTGCAATAATATTGGTAGCAATATACTTACGAGCTGGATGGGTTCTAGGGACATCAGGAAAAAGAAAATCGAGAAGAGGGGTCATACGTCTAGATAGTGCATCAATAAGCTGAGCTTTTTCAGCAATATACATAATACCCATCCACATAGTAAGAGATCCACAGGCTTTGATACAAAGCTCTACTGCGGATTGACTTGATTCTAAAATGCTTGTAGTTAGAGCAGGCATACTGCCGCTAAAGCCTGCCATCAAGACAGAAAAAACAACCATAAAACACCAAAGATAATTAAGCATAAAAACCTCCTTGCAGAGAAAATAAGAAATAAATGAGAGACTTGTCCTTATACTATATGCCAGGAAGAAACTAAAAAGACTACCGAAAGAAATGGAATTAAAATACAATACTGGTAATTAAGAAAAAGATCCAACCTCCTAAAAAATGAGTTTTAAAAACAAAAAACGACAAAAAAATCAATTTAATTTAAGGAAAATAGGTACATTCTATTGAGTTAAGCAATATTATAGTATTAAATTAAAGCAATTATCTAAAAATCGATAAAAAATTACAAACGAATAATTGACTTTTATTTCTAATTATGGTATTTTGGATAAGTAGATAAAAGAAAATTTGGGTTTAAATTTTTTGGAAAAGGGAGAGGATTGTAGTGAAATCAACAGGTATTGTAAGAAAGGTTGACGAGCTAGGGCGTGTTGTATTACCAATTGAATTAAGAAGAAATCTAGACATTAATGAGAAAGATGCATTAGAAATTTTTGTCGACGATGAAAAAATCATCTTAAAAAAATACGAGCCAGCCGATATCTTTAATGGTAGTATGGAAGATTTAATTGATTACAAAGGAAAGAAAATATCAAGAGCAACTGTTTTAGAACTTGCAAAAATGGCAGGACTTAAAGTAGTTGAGTAAAATATAAAAAGGGGCTATTGCACAGTGTGCAATAGCCCCTCTTTAAATACTAAGAAAATCCTTCTAACTGATGAAAACATCGGAAAACTCAATCTCTACTTTTCCTTTACTGGTCGTGTAAGAAAAAGAAGATTCATCAAAGTGTGTGAGTGTATCCGGTGAGACAGTCTGGAAAGTAAGGAAGAATTCACTCCCGATACCTTCATGACTTTGTACATTAATCTTACCTTTACTAAGTTCTACTAAGGATTTGACGAGAGATAGGCCGATGCCAGCCCCTTCAGCTTGGCGAATCAAACCATTATCCACACGGAAAAACCGCTGGAAGATGTGCTCTAGTTTATTGTTGGGGATACCTACACCATCATCTTTGACAGATAGGATAAATTCTCTAGAAGTACAGCCTATAGTTACCCATAAATGCCCACCGCCTTGTGTATATTTAATCGCATTGGAAAAAAGATTAAGTAAGATACGTTCAAAGAGGTCTGGGTCTAGATAAGCAAAGATATCTTCATCGGAAGTATCAAAAATCGGTGTAATGTTCTTGCGTTTAGCGAATGGCTGAATAGAGGTAAGTATACTTTCTGTTAATGTAACCACATTGATATATTGAGGATTAAAAGTGAAGTAATTACTTTCAATACGATTGATATCAAGTAAGTTATTGAGGAGTCTGAGAAGCCTCATACAGTTTTGGCTAATCATCGTATTATAATGACAGGCTTTCTTAAGTTCTCCTGTATGAAGGAGATTATTTTGAAGCTGTACAGCACTATAAATGATATTGACCGGTGTCTTTAGCTCGTGAGAAAGGGTAGAGAAGAATTCTACTTTAAGTTTCTCGATAGCCACTTGTTGAGAAAGTAAGGCTTGTTGTTTACGGTCAGAAATATCACGAGCAGAAATGATAAAGACATCATCGCCACGTTCTCTAGACAGGATAAAAAGTGCTTCTATCTCTATACGATTGCCTTGAGTGGTAATAATTTCGATTTCCGCTGTTTCTTGAGAAATGGTATGATTTCGAAGGCGGAAAAGGATGGAAGATACTGTTTCTAATGAATCTTCATGGAGATAGCGCGTAAAAGGCGTATCAAGCATATCATTAGGAGAATCTACGCCTAATAAAGACACTGCATGGCTATTCACATGAATGATTTGATCATTCAGCATAATGAAAAGTGCATCAGGGTAAAAGAGCATCATCTGAGTGTACATAGCATCTACTTGTGAATAGTGCTGGACCATAGATTCTTGAGATTTCATTATATTTTCGACGTACTGATTCATTAAGATGCTATTTTGTGAATGAACCGTTAATTTATCAGAGAATGTATTAAATTGTGGCATATAGGCATGATGGAATGTCAATAAAAAGATGCGTACGCCACAGAGATAAATTAAGCATATAGAAAGTAAATCAAAGTCTATGGTTTGTATGTGAAATAGACCTAAACTTAAAGAAAAGATATAACTCCATAGCAATAAACTGATATAGACTTTAACGTTTTTAAAAGAGCATTTGGTAGCAAGTCTAGTACTCTTATACAGGCAGATGATACAAAGTACAGTACTTATTAAGATTAATAGAAAGATAATTTTTTCAAGTACAGAAATATTTATCGAGAGAAATAAAGACGGCATCTTAAAAATGAGATACTGTTCAATGCATAAAACTACAAAATACGCTAAAAATAGAAGCTGACATATAGGTTTCATCTTACTAGAAAGATACGAGGTATTCCAACGCTTGTAGCAGAAGAACAAGATGAGTAAAGTTGAAATAAAGAACACTAAAAGGATCGTATAAATAACTAGATAATAAGGTGTAATAATACTCATATCTAAATAATTAAATACAGCAAAGAAGAAGATAATGGGAAAGTGAAGTGCTGTAAATAAAAGATAGCCACCTATAAAAAAAGAACATCCTGATAAAAAGGAAAATTCCGGTAAGTTAAGGGTAGAAAGTCCCATTACAAGAATGGAGATGCTTAGAATAACAAAATAAATAATAAATAAAAGAAAAGTAAATGCAGGTGTGATAGTCGTATGAGTAAATGGTAAGGTAGCAAAGCATGCCATAAAAAGCAAAGTTAAAATATGTAAAGATGGAGATTGTATTTTCATGGTATCACCTATATAAATAATTTGATTAATAGTCTACACTAGGAAAGTGCCACTTCATATTATACTGCATAATACGAGGGATAGCTATCTAAATATACAGAAAATGTAAGAAATATTCACAAAATATTTATGTTTGATTAACTTTTTTGTTGTATAATGTAAGGGAAGGAGTTGGTGAAATGACATTAGAAATGTTCCAATACATCGAAGATGTACTCATGCATCTGGAGGATATAAAAATAGAGTTAGACATTGCTAATAGAGAGATTGAAGAGTTTTTTGATAATATGCTTGATGGAAGCAATGATGGCTTTTTAAATATTAATTCGCGTGTAAAATCTAAGCAGAGCTTAAAAGAAAAGATTTTGAGATATGATTATTTTAGTAGATACCAAACTGTAGAGGGACTTTTTGAGAATTTATCAGACCTTATCGGTATTCGACTTGAATGTCGTTTTATAGGAGATGAAATTGCCCTCTATAAATTAATACGTAAGTACTTTAGCGTACCATCTGATACATATAAAGGTTTCTTCTATCACCAAGCTAGCCCAAATATCTTACTCGAATTAGAGAGTAAGCAACCAAAGTCGCAGAAAAATGGCGTGAAGATGTACCGTATCGATGGCAAGTATTTATCTCAAGGCATGTGTATTAATTTTGAGGTTCAGATTAAATCACTGGTTAATATTTTCTGGAGTGAAATCGAGCATAAAGTTATTTATAAAAATTATAACTATATCATAGCTGATCGTTTTTATAAGGACATTATGAGTTCTATTAAGAACAGCTTAACAACTATTGACCAGCAATTACTACTCATATCGAATCAGTTTGACCGTGGGGATGCTACCAGTAATAATGGGCGAAAAGCTCAGTTGCAAAAGCTTCTATCAAAGGTGATGTATGATTTGTTTGCACTTAAAATTAAGTCAAGTATAGGTATACTGGTAGACTTTAGGAAGTCTTGTGATACCATTGTGAAGTATGTCTTTAGAAACGTACTAGATGGCGATGAAATGGACTACCATACAACAGTGGTTGGTGCTTTTAGTAGACTTAATCAAATCGAAAATACAGAAGTAGCCTTTACAGAACCTATTGTGTTTGAGAGAAATTGTGTTTATGAAGATAAATTCACTGAAACTATAGGAGACTTCATTCAAGGCATCATTAACACACAGTTCCAATGGACACTCTTCTTTAAGATTCTTTTTCAAGTGGAGCCAGAGAGTAATGTCTTAGATTTTGAGAAGTTTATAGTTTTTTATAGAGATCGTTTCTACAAAGGTATCCATATCGAGACACTGAAAGCACAGATGGATGAAGAGACTGCAAAAGTCATCGTCGATCAACTGATGCTACAGTTTGCAAAGGCTTTTATGGAGATGAATACAGTAGAAGCTTTATATGACAATATGATCGATCAAATCATACGCATCTTTAATAATGTCATTGATACCATTAGTAGAAACATAAGAAGTGCGAAGGAATGGGAGATGGAGAAGGATATCTATCTACAACTTTTAGAACTACGTATTTATTCTACTTTTGATATGGATATAGAGGCAGGGCAAGTGTTAGATTTCCTTGAAGATGTAAGAAAAAGTGAATCTAATATAGATATTCATAAGAGTATCGTCAAATATATCGATAAACTATAAAAAGAGAAGGCTCCTTACCAATTGGTATGGGGCCTTCTCTTTAAAATTTATAATAATGCATCGGTCTCGTATCGGCAAGTGGTAGACCCGTTAGGTATGAAATATTAGGAAGAAGTGCTTCTAATTCTTCTAAAGTTATCTCAGACTCTAAGAAGTCCCAAGCACCCAAGAGTAGCTTGGAAGAAATCTTATGAGCATTACGGATAAGGTCTTTGAAGCTATGGGTATAGACATTACCTGTGACAGGGTGTAGCCATACGTTTTTCTCAGCATTAAGATAGTCTGTAAACTCATCCACACAGTGATGATAAGAAAAGACGCTTGAAATGTCTGCTACTTTTTGTGGAAGTAGTGGAGAAATTGTAGAAGCGAAGTTTTTCTTTACTCCGAAGTGGTCATAAGTAACCTTATAATAACTTCGGAAATCCTGATAAGATTGCTTGAAAATCATGGATCCGTCAGAGATGGCATAGATAGAAAAGAGGAGTTCCTCGTAGAGTGATAAGATCACATCTGGTATCGGGATATCTTTGACGATGTGTTTATGCACCTTAAATTGATTGGCTTTAAGTCCGAATATTTCTTGAAGTAGAAGGGTATCTAAAGCCATTTCGATCTGCTTATGAAGGCCTTTGTACTTGTGTGTAGAAGGGTCATCTGGTATAAAACGACCACCTAAGTAGAAGATATAAGGGTGCGTTGTTGTATCTAGGGCGTAATGACAAAGCATACCGCATATGTATGCTAAGCAAGGCTCAAAAAACTGAGGAGTATCTTTGAATTTTTTGAGGTAACAAAGGGAAGATGAAAGAAAATAGCCGGTCTGTTCAGAGTGCATACGGGCAGCTACATAACTATAATTTTCTTTTTTATAAGGTCTGTGATAATACATGGGGTCTGGTCCCTGACAGCCGATAAAGAAGAGATTACGGTGTTCTTTGATGATGCGGTACAGGGGAGACTCGGGAATATTTTTAGTTGTATCAAGACCAAATAAGTAGTGACTAATTGTGTCAGGCATACAAACGACTCCTTCTATAAATGAATTAATCTTATTATAGCACCTTAGTCTTTTAAGGCATAGACTCTTTTTCGTACAAAAAAAACACTAGATGCCTAGTGTTTTTTTGTAAGGTATAAAGCCTTTATTCTTTTGACATAGATTTCATATTGAAGTATAAGAGTAGCCCCATAATAACAAATACGGCTACGATAAATCTAAAGTCGTGGCGTGCCAGACCGATAGCAGATAAGCCGAAGACACCGCTGATGCCGTAAAGTGTGATAACAGCACGTTTATGACTATACCCTCTATCTACAAGGCGATGGTGTAAGTGACCACGGTCTGGAGATGTGATGGGCTTGCCAGCTAGAAGTCTTCGAAGAATAGCAAAAGCTGTATCAAAGACTGGTAGGCCTAGAATAAGGACAGCTACCAAAATGGTAATGATGGTATAACCTTTGAGGAGACCAAGGATTGATGTGACACCTAGTATAAAACCTAAAAAGGTAGAACCAGTATCTCCCATAAAGATTGATGCAGGGTTGAAATTGTAAGGCAAGAAGCCTAGGCAAGAACCTGCAAGGATAGCTGTCAGAAGAACTGCTATCGGGTAACCACTGTGGATAGAAAGCACCATCAGTGATAAGGAAGCAATAGAGGAAACACCAGCAGCTAGGCCATCGAGACCATCAATAAAGTTTACTGCATTGGTAATTCCTACAATCCAAATGACTGTCACCGGAATCGATAACATATCGAGAAGGAAAGGTGTATCTGGAAGGATAGGAATTGAGATAAATTCAATGGTAACACCGCATAAAGCTACAAGTGTTGCAGCTAGTATTTGAATGATGAACTTAATTTTCGCATTAAGTTCATAAATATCATCAAAAAAGCCTAACAAGAAGATTATAATAGCCCCTACTGTAATCCCTATAATTTGTTTCCAATCTAGAATCGTAATATAGCGTATTGTAACGCAGAGAGTAATGAGAAACCCTGCTACAATAGCGATACCACCCATACGAGGGATAGGCTTAGAGTGCATATCACGTTTTCTAGGTTGGGCAATTGCACCTACCTTAAAAGCTATTTTTTTGGCTAGTGGGGTAGTGAAAAAAGATATCATAAAGGCTAGCACAAAAGCCATTATATATAAACTAACAAAGCTCATGCTTTTCATCTCCTTAAAGTATGTAAGTCATTTGTTTTAGTGGGAAAATTGAGTCAGTTTGATGCCGGCTTCTTGCAAAAGTTCCATTGAAAGTGTATCTGGGTAATCACCTTCATAAATAATGTGGGTAATACCTGCATTAATAAGTAGCTTCGCACAAAGGCTACAAGGTTGAGCCGTTACATAAATAGTAGACCCAGCCATTGAAATACCATGATGAGCTGCTTGAGCAATAGCGTTTTGTTCTGCATGGAGGGCACGACATAGCTCATGCCTCTCACCAGAAGGAACACCTAATTTTGTTCTCAAGCAACCTATATCTGTACAGTGTTGACAAGCGGTAGGGGAGCCGTTGTATCCCGTAGATAAGATACGCTTATCCTTCACAACGACAGCTCCGACTTGTCTTCGCATACAGGTTGATCTCGTCTTCACGAGATTTGCTATATCCATAAAATATTCATCCCATGTAGGTCGCATATTTTCCCTCCAAGCAAAATGTAAGTGTATTATTTTGTGCCGAATAAACGGTCGCCAGCATCACCTAGACCAGGAACGATATAACCATGATCGTTAAGTTTTTCATCTAAGCAAGCAACGTAGATTTGTACATCTGGATGTGCTTCTTGAAGTTTTTTGATACCTTCAGGAGCAGCAATAAGGCAAAGGAAGTTGATGTTCTTTGCACCTTTATCTTTGATGAATTGGATAGCAGCTACTGCTGAACCACCTGTTGCAAGCATTGGATCAAGTACGAATAAGTCTCTTTCCTCGATATCAGCTGGAAGTTTGCAGTAGTACTCTACTGGTTGAAGTGTTTCAGGGTCACGGTATAAACCGATGTGGCCTACTTTTGCAGTTGGTACAAGGTCAAGCATACCATCTACCATACCAAGACCTGCACGAAGGATAGGTACGATACTCATGTTTTTACCAGCGATACGTTTACCGATTGCTTTACCGATTGGTGTTTCAACTTCGTAATCTTCAAGAGGAAGGTCACGTGTTGCTTCAAAACACATAAATTGTGAAATTTCACGTACAAGCTCACGGAATTCTTTTGATCCTGTCTCGATATCTCTTAAACGAGACACCTTGTGTTGAATAAGTGGGTGATTCATGATAAATACTTTGCTCATAATAGATCCTCCTAAAATGGTTTTATAGTTCAAACATTAGTTTTCAATTTGTTCAATTCTTCTGATATGACGTTCGTCATCAGAGAAAGGTGTGTTTAAAAATGTTTCTACAATCTTAATTGCAAGTCCAGCACCTACAACGCGTGCGCCAAGTGCAATCATGTTCGCATCATTGTGAAGACGTGTTGCTTCAGCAGAAAAACAATCATGACATAAAGCACAACGAATACCAGGAACTTTGTTAGCAGTAATAGAGATACCAATCCCTGTCCCGCAAATAATAATGCCTTTTTCACATTCACCACTTGCAACTGCATTTGCTACGGCTTTTCCATACTCAGGGTAGTCAACAGCATCTGTACTATGACATCCAAAATCTTTAAATTCCACGTTTTGAGCCTTTAAAAAACTCATAATTTCTTGTTTTAATGCATAACCACCATGGTCGCAACCGATACCTATCATCAACAGGTCCTCCATTTCATTTTGAACTAGTATTAACAATTTTGTCTATGTTTATGAATGATATTAAAACCAGCAGATTTTTCAAGTCTATTCATGATAGCGCCTCCGATACCATTCTCAGGGAAGGCTAGGGAATAGACGATATCTACTTTGTGATCATCGAAGGTTCTGAGTGCTTCAAACAGATGGGTTGCAATCCCATCTAATTGGGAGATACTTCCTAGGCTTAAAACAAAAGTATCACCAAATGCATCTTTTGTCTCGTCTGTAGCTAGGACACCTACGCGTTTACCTTCTAGAAGGTGTGTTTGAATGCGAAGGTTAATCTCATCGATGACATCTTTTTCTGAACCTTTAACAATGATAACTTCTGCATTAGGAGAATAGTGAGTATATTTCATACCCGGTGACTTAGGCACCAAGGTAGGATCTTTACTCGCAAGAGCAGGATCAATGATGACATTTCCAAGTACTTGTTGAAGCATTTCTTGGGTGATACCACCTGGTCTTAAAATAGTCGGTACCTCACCAGTTACATCCACAACGGTTGATTCAAGACCTACTTCAGAAGAGCCACCATCAATAATTGCATCAATTTTTCCATACATATCTTCTTTAACACGTAAAGCATTTGTAGGACTTGGTTTGCCAGAAGTATTGGCACTAGGTGCAGCGATTGGTAAACCAGACTCAGTAATGAGTTGTTGCATAATTGGGTGAGATGGAAAACGAATGGCAACAGTAGGAAGGCCAGCACGTACACTAAGAGGTACAAGCGAAGACGCTTCAAAGATAAGGGTCAATGGACCAGGCCAAAAGTGCTCCATGAGAACTTTTGCTGAAGGGGGGATGTGGGTGATGAGAGGTGTGAGCATCTCAAGATTTGAGATATGTATAATAAGTGGATTGTCATTTGGGCGTCCTTTTGCTTTAAAGATATCAGCAACAGCAGCCTCATTGAGTGCATTTGCACAAAGACCGTATACGGTTTCTGTTGGAGTAGCAACTAGCCCACCACCTTGAATGATGCGAGCTGCGTTTGTTAATTGTGTTGTGTCCGTAATCATTAACGTATTCATCGTTATACTCCTATAATCCTTGATTTAAAAAAATATCCTATATAGTATACCACAAAGATACTACAAATAACATGAAATTTTAAAAATGAAAAAGACATAAAAAAAGAGCCGCAGGGGGCTCTTAGTTACTTATCAATATGGTAGCATACTCGGCAACGTGCCTCGTAGCTTTCAGATGCACCGATAAGGATAAGTGGGTCGTTATAAGATGCAGGGCGTCCTTCGATAAGACGCTGTGTGAAGTTAGCTGGACGTCCACAACTCATGCAGATGGCTGTGAGTTTGGTAACCTCATCAGCTAAGGCAAGGAGCTCAGGCATACAGCCGAAGCTTTCTGCTTTGAAGTCTTTATCTAGACCAGCACAGATGACGCGCTTACCATCTTCTACAAGTTGCATAATGATACGTACAGTATCACCTTGTAAAAACTGTACTTCATCAATGCCGATTACTTGAGTGTCAGAACTAATATGGTTTAATATTTCCTCGATAGAAGTCACAGGTATGGCTTCTAGATGTTTCCCATCATGTGAGCAAATATGATCTTTAAGATAGCGGTTATCGATTTGTGGTGTAAAGATAACAGTATTTTTTTTAGCGAGAATTGTACGCTTAAGACGGCGTATAAGTTCTTCAGATTTTCCAGAAAACATCGGACCGCAAATAATTTCTAGGCGACCAATGTCGATATAATGTGAATGCATGTTGAGAATCCTTTCTATACTCTATCTACAGTAGTAATGCGAATGTGCTCCAGAATGTCTTCAAGTTCGTCAGTAATATGAGAAGTAGGTGTCACTGTAGTTGGTGCTTTTCCGATAATTAAATCGGTAATGCTATTATCGCAAACAAAGCCACTAATAGTATTTGTGATATTTGAACTACATAAGAAATGAACTTGTCCACCTAATTCAGAGCCATAAATAAAGAGCTCTTGAAAGAGTTCGCTACTATTAGGTGTCTCAAAAATACTATCTCCTTGGTGAATATGTAAGATGTGTAATTCACCATTTAGGGATTTTGCAAGTTCAAAACCTTTTTGCATAAGTCTTTTACTATTTTCTTGAATGGTTATACATACGAGAACTTTATTCAATCTTAGTACCTCCCTTAGAGTCATCGATTAGTTACTTCTTATGATACAATTATTTTAGAAACATGTACATATCTATTTTGAAAATCCATTTACAAAAAGCAGTTAAAGGCCTGTATTTTTAAGGCCTTTAACTGCTTTTGGATATTATTGGCGTTTTAGATAAAGAGGCTTTAAATCCCAGATGTCATTAGCATACTGAGTAATGGTACGGTCAGAACTAAACTTGCCAGAACTTGCAGTGTTTAAGATGGCTTTTTGATGCCAAATGTCAGCATTCAGATATACCTTATCAATCTCACGTTGAATCGCATGGTAGCTAGATAAATCCTTAAGGATAAAGTAAGGATCAGATAAGTCATTACCAGAGCGATTAAGCAGTGACTCATAAATTTCCACAAATAAGTGTGGATCGAGAGGACATAAGGTGCCATTAATGAGCTGAAGTAAGACTTGGTGGATGGCCATATCATTATGATAGATGTCCCAAGGATTGTAGTCCTGTGTCTCGTAGAGCTTAAGCACTTCTGAAGCAGTAAGACCGAAGATAAAGATATTATCATCACCGACTTCTTCTTTGATTTCAATATTAGCACCGTCTAAGGTACCTAGGGTTAAAGCGCCATTGAGCATGAATTTCATGTTACTTGTGCCAGAAGCTTCTTTACTAGCAGTTGAGATTTGCTCACTAATGTTAGCAGCAGGGATGATAAGTTCAGCGCTAGAGACATTGTAATTCTCAATAAAAACAACGGTTAGGTAATCACGAACGATAGGGTCGTTATTAACCAAGTCAGCCACACAGTTAATGAGCTTAATAATGAGCTTCGCACGACGATACCCAGGAGCTGCTTTGGCCGCAAATATAAAAGTACGTGGGACATAAGAACCATTAGGATTGGCACGAATTTCATTGTACATCATGAGGATATTGAGAACATTCATAAGCTGACGTTTGTATTCGTGTAATCTTTTGACCTGCACATCAAATAGTGAGTGAGGATTAACGATAATGCCGTTTTGGCCCTTAATGTATTCAGCTAGGCGGACTTTGTTATGGAATTTAATCTCAGCGAATTGTTGCCTGAAGCTTGCATCCTCAGCAAAAGGCTTAAGTTCTGTAAGGGTAGAAAGGTCCGTAAGCCAACGATCACCAATGCTTGACGTAATGAGGTTGCTGAGTTCAGGATTGCAATGAGCGAGCCAACGTCGCTGGGTGATGCCATTTGTCTTGTTGTTGAATTTCTTAGGGAACACCATATAGAAATTAGCTAAGACTTTATCCTTGAGGAGCTGTGTATGTAATTCAGCTACACCATTGACAGAGAAGCTACCTACAATAGCAAGATAAGCCATACGAATTTGACCGTTTGCAATAATACTCATCTCTTGAACTTTGTGTTCAGGAAGGTTATGTGCCTCACGGAGAGATTTACAGAATCTACGATTAATCTCCTCTATGATTTGATAGATACGAGGAAGGAGTCTGCTAAATAAGTCAACGGGCCAGCATTCTAGTGCTTCAGCCATAATAGTATGGTTCGTATAAGCGCAAGTTTGAGTAGTGATGCGGAAAGCATCTTCCCAAGTCAGCTTTTCTTCATCGAGTAAGATACGCATAAGTTCGGCTACTGCAATAGCAGGGTGTGTGTCATTCATCTGAAAAACAACTTTAGATGGGAGTAGATAAATGCTACCGTGCTCATGCTTAAGTTTAGCAATGGCACGCTGAATAGTAGCAGAGACAAAGAAGTACTGTTGCTTAAGACGAAGTTCTTTACCTTGGTAGTGGTTGTCGTTAGGGTAGAGTACTTCAACGAGAGCCTTAGCAAGAGTCTGCTGTTCTACAGCTTTTTCATAGGAGCCTTGATCGAAGAAGCGAAGGACGAATTTTTCAGGTGCTTCAGCGTCCCATAACGTGAGGCAATTGACGAAATGATTGTTATATCCAACCACTGGCATATCGTAAGGAATCGCTAGAACGGACTGATAGTTCTCTTGGGTAAAGTAAGTACGGTTGAACTTATCGGTATAAGAGCGAACGATACCACCGAACTTGACTTCTTGGGCACCATCAGCACGCTTGACTTCCCAAGGATTGCCGTCCCTTAACCAATCGTCAGGAAGTTCTACTTGGTAGCCATTCTCTATTTTTTGTTTGAAGATACCGTAATTGTAGCGGATGCCACAGCCATAGGCTGGGTAGCCAAGGGTTGATAAAGAATCTAAAAAGCAAGCAGCTAAACGCCCAAGACCACCATTACCAAGACCAGGGTCTGGTTCAGCACTTTCTAGAGCATTAAGATCAAAATCAATGTCTAACTCAACTAACGCTTCTTTGACACGGTCATGAATAGTCATATTGACAAGATTATTACCAAGCGCACGGCCTACTAAAAATTCCATAGAAAGGTAGTAAAGTGTCTTGGGTTTATGCATTTTAAAGAGTTTTTGAGTTTGAATCCAGTAATCGGTAATAATGTCACGTACAGCAAAAGCTACAGCTTGATAGATTTCTTCCTTAGTGGCCTCTTCTAAAGTTTTCCTTGAGAAGCTACGAATATGATCAAGAATTTCTTCTTTAAATTTATCTTTATTAAATGATAATGGCATAATAATCCCTCCTTGTGATTTGAATATTCAATATTATATCAAAAAAAATAGAAAAACATAACCATTTAAAGGAATAAAATGGAAAAAATAAAAAGTACTGTCAAAAGACAGTACTTTCATTTGTTTTTATTTAAAGATTGAAGAAAGCTTGCATCGCTGAAGTGGTATGGATGAAATCATCACTTGCCATGAGTTCTCTTGCAGAGTGCATACTAAGCATAGGTGTACCGATATCTACTGCACGCATCGCTACATGAGAAGTAGATACAGGACCGATGGTTGATCCACCTCTTTCATCAGAGCGATTCACAAACACTTGGAATGGAATGTCGTGAGATTTGCAAAGGTTTGCAAATACACCAAAGGAGTCACTATCTGTTGTATAACTACAGCTTGCACTTAGTTTGATAGCTGGGCCATTACCTGGAAGTACTTTGTTTGTAGGATCAGACTTCTCAGGGTAGTTTGGATGAAGTAAGTGTGCAACGTCTGCAGAGATAAGGAATGAGTTCGCGATAGCTCTGAAGTAGCTTTCTTTATGGTCAGCATGTAAACTCATGCTGATACGCTCAAGTACAGATCCCAGCAGTGGTGAATGAGCCCCTTGCTTTGTCATACTACCTACTTCTTCGTTGTCGAAGGCAGCAAGTACAGTTACACCTGTTGTACTTGTTGTATTTAAAAGTGCTTGAAGGCCGCTATAAACCATAGAAAGGTCATCAAGGCGAGGTGCAGAGATGAACTCTTCGTTGATACCTACGAGACAGCTTTTCTCTACAGGGTAAAGGAAAAGATCCATGTCTAGGATACTAGATGGTTCAACATCTAATTTCTTCGCTACAAGTTCAAGTAAAAGATTACCTTCAACTTTTTCTTTAATGTAAGAAAGAATTGGTAAAGTTTCTTTTTGTGTGTTGAGCTTGACACCTTGGTTTACTTCACGATTCATATGAATCGCTAAGTTAGGAATAATAAGAATAGGTTTTTCGATGTCTACAAGACGCATTGTAGGATGAAGCACATTTTTTGATTTGAGTGCTACACGACCTGCTACAGAAAGTGGACGGTCAAGCCAAGTATTGAAGATTGGGCCACCATAAACTTCAGTATTAAGTTTAACGTAAGACTCAGTTTGCATTTGTGGATTTGGTTTAATTCTAAAACCAGGTACATCTGTATGTGCACCTACCACGCGGAAACCTTCTTCTGCTACGTTATTACTATGGACACAAAAAGCAATGACAGCAGAGTTGTTTGATGTGATATAGTATTTGCCACCTTCTTGAAGTGTCCAAGCATCTGAAGGATTCAGTTGCTTGAACCCGTTGGCATCAAGTATAGATGTAATGGAATGAGCCGCGTGAAACATGGATGGGCTGTTATCTATAAAAGATAAAAGGTTATGAACAAGTTGATTCGACATAATAAGCCTCCTAATTGATTTAATATAAATGCTTCTATTATTTTAACAAAAAAAAGAAGATAATAACAAGAAAAAAATTTGAAAACAATGTTGACAAAATAGAAGGAGATGCATAATATAATAATATATGAGCAATCATTCATATGAGAGGAGCGAGAAAGATGAAAGATACGTTTAAAATAGAGGACCATACATATGAGGAAGCGTCAGGTGAAAATGAACGTGTAGCATTGGGTGAGAAAAAGCTAAAGCATACACGTAGGGGCGTGCAGCAAATTAGAAAAGACCATAGTCACGGGTCAAGCTGCGGATGCGGCGGAGACCATAATCATGGTGCAAGCTGCGGATGCGGCGGAGACCATAGTCATGGTGCAAGCTGTGGATGTGGTGAAGACCATAGTCACGAGGAAGAAGCGTGTGGGTGTGCAATATGTGACTTGGAAGTGGGCCTTAAGGGAACACCCCAAAAAGCTAAAGTAGAGAAGTCCGATATGCAGATATGGGCACGCTTAGGCATCAGTGTTTTATTACTACTCGTAGGTATAGGCACAAAGTTAGATATAGTAATAGGTATTTCTTATGTAATCATAGGCTATGATGTATTACTTAAAGCCGTAAAAAATATACGAAAAGGTAAACTCTTCGATGAACATTTCTTAATGGCGATCGCCACTATAGCGGCCATTATTATCGGTGAAATTCCAGAAGCAGTCGCAGTTATGCTTTTTTATCAAGTAGGTGAGTACTTCCAAGGTAAGGCGGTGGCAAAGTCTAGAAATGCTATCGCAAGTTTAATGGATATTAAACCAGAAATGGCACGTGTATACCGAGGTAGTGAGTGGATAGAGGTACAGCCAGAAGTGGTCAGAAAAGGTGAACGTTTGCAAGTACGACCAGGCGAGAAGATCCCATTAGATGGTATCATCGTGAAAGGGAAAACAACAGTAGATACTTCTATGCTTACAGGTGAGTCAATGCCTGCTTTTATAGAAGAAGGCATGCAAGTTTTAAGTGGAAGCATCAATAAAGAGAGTATGGTGGAAGTCGAGGTTACACATTTATTAGAAGACTCTACTGTATCTAAAATATTAGAGATGATCGAGCATGCAAGTAGTAGAAAGACAACGGCAGAGCAGTTCATTACACGTTTTGCAAAATGGTATACACCAGCAGTCGTTGTTTTAGCATTGATGGTTGCAGTGATCCCATCACTCGTTACAGGAGACTGGCATGAGTGGATTTATAGAAGTATTGTTTTCTTAATGATTTCTTGTCCTTGTGCTTTAGTCGTATCTGTACCTCTTAGTTTCTTTGGTGGAATCGGTGCAGCTTCGAAGCAAGGGATTCTGGTAAAGGGTAGTAATTATTTAGAAGCTTTAAGTACCATTGATACAGTTGTTCTTGATAAGACAGGAACGATTACAAAGGGTAGCTTTGAAGTAGTGGAAGTCCTACCAGCACAGGACGTAGACCAAAAGGAGCTCTTAAGTATCGCAAAACAAGTGGAAGCACACTCCAACCATCCTATTGCAAGAGCCATTGTTAGCTATGTAGAGGAAGAGTGGGAAGGTGTCATCACATCATATAGTGAAGAAGCAGGCTATGGCATTACAGCACTTTTAGAAGGCAAAGAAGTATTAGCAGGTAATGGAAAACTCATGGAAAAGCAAGGCGTTTCATATGAGGCAGTAGATAAGATTGGCACATGGGTATACATCGCATTTAATGGTAAGTATTTAGGGGCCATAGGTGTATCAGATGTGGTAAAGGCAGATACGAAAGAAGCCTTAAAGCAACTTAAAGCATATGGTATTAAACGTATCGTCATGCTTACAGGGGACAAAAAAGAAATCGCAGAAGTGATTGGAAAAGAAGTAGGCGTAGACACTGTTTATGCAGAGCTTTTACCACAACATAAGGTGGAGAAGGTAGAAGCATTTATTGCAGAAGGAAGTAAAGTAGCATTCGCTGGAGATGGTATTAATGATGCACCAGCGTTAACCCTTGCACATGTAGGAATCGCTATGGGTGGCATTGGTTCAGATGCAGCAGTAGAGGCAAGTGATATGGTTATTATGACTGATTCACTACTAAAGATAGCAGAGGGTATCGCAATCGCCAAAGAGACCAAGCGTATTGTGACACAAAATATTATCTTAGCATTAGGAGTCAAAGCTTTAGTAATGCTACTAGGTGTGATCGGTATTGCAAACATATGGTTAGCAGTATTGGCAGATGTAGGTGTGGCTATTCTTGCTATTCTCAATGCTATTCGTATACTTCTTAGAAAGACAAAACACTAGCAACTAAACAAAGGGACTGTTCATTGTGAACGGTCCCTTTGTTAGCATATAGCCTGCGTAAAAAAGTTCCTTTATTTAAGAAAAGGGCACATACGTTCCAACATTTCTTCCATAAAGGACTTTTTTACTATGAAAGTAGTAAAGCCATGGAACATAGCAGATATGTTCCAATGGGCCTTTCTACTGTAAAAGTTCTTGATACTGAGCTTGAATGAGGCGTGCTACTTGAAGTTGATCTTCAGGGATAGGAATAGTGAGTAGGCTAAAAGGACCGTAAGGCGTTCCGGGTGCACCGTAGGTGAACTGTAGATACTGCCTATCATCTGAAAGAATAGTTACTTGTTCTAGATAATAAAGGCCTTTTTGAATACCATGTAATTCACCGTTAAAGAGAATGTACTGAGGAGAGATGATCACTTCACATTGCTTGGTAGATTGTTTTTGATAATAAGAGTGAACCAAGTAAAAGCTAACGCCACAGCATACAAGTAAAAGTAAGAGGAATAGAATGGCTGCTAATGTATCCATAGGTGTAGTAGAAAAAAACAACCCCAATAAGATGAGGAGTCCTAGAATGCCTATTAAGAAGATAATGGAAAAGCTAATATAACGGTTCTCTTCAAGTTGGACTTCAACTAAGTGATAGTGTTTGCTCGTGTATTGCCAACGTGCGAGAGTAGGGAGTTGATCGCTTCGAAGTTGTTTAATAATTTTAAAGCGTCTAAAGGAGAAGACACAAGATACAACCCCGATAATAGAAAGTGAAAAACTAAGAATTAATGCAAGTATATAGGAAGGCTCATGGACTTCAAAGGTGTAGTGGCAAAGTATAGAAGACGTAAAGCCGAATAAGATAGATAAGAGAGCTAAAGTGATTTTTAAATATTCTTTATTCATAAAATAGCTCCTTTCCGAATAAAAGGTCTCATACTAGTTTATGAAAGGACAAAGTAAGTTGACACCTTTTATAAGCTAATGATTGTAAAAAATGGGAAAGTATAATGAAGTGGGAAATGGCTATACTAATGCTGATACAAGTAGGGTATCAGATTCTAAAAAAAATGAGGTGTGATATGGCTAAAAAAGGCATGAGAAGACCTGATGTTCATGAACCACATGGAACTGAAAGTAATCATAAAACTCACTATTCAAAAGACCCACAAACAGAAGTTCAAGAAATTCAAGGTAAAGCAAAAACAGGGAACAAAAAAGCAGGTCGCATCTATTGATGCACCTGCTTTTTACTATGCCATAAGTTGGCGAGCCATATAAACGCCCATAGCTGAAGCCATCATGAGACCGCGAGTCCAGCCACTTGAGTCACCAAGGCAATAAAGACCATTAATGTTAGTAGAGAGTTCTTTTGTCATCTCAACTTTATTACTATAAAACTTAATTTCAGGGCCATAAAGAAGTGTTTCTTTACTTGCAAAGCCAGGAACAACTGTGTTCATCGACTGGATGAATTGGATGATATTAGTCATTGTACGATAAGACATAGCTGAAGTTAAGTCACCAGCGATGGCGTCTGGCAAAGTAGGTACGACATTTGAACGATCTAATTCTTTTTGCCAAGTACGTTTGCCCTCTAAGATATCTCCGTAACGTTGTACAAGGATATGTCCATCGCCAAGCATATTCACAAGTTCAGCTACTTTTTTACCGTATTCAATAGGCTGGTTAAAAGGCACACTGAAATTATGAGAGCATAGAATAGCTAGATTTGTATTATTTGATTTAAGGTCCTTATAAGAATGACCATTAACAATGGCTAAGTCGTTATCATAGTTTTCTTGGCTTACAAAACCACCAGGATTCTGACAGAAAGTACGCACTTTATTCTTGAAAGGCTCAGGATAACCAATGAGTTTTGATTCATAAAGTACAGTATTAACTTCTTCCATGATTTCATTACGTACTTCTACACGGACACCGATATCTACAGTTCCTGGACGATGAGAAATCTGGTGAGTCGTACACATTTGCTTGAGCCAGTCAGCACCTTTACGCCCAGTACATACAATGACGGTATCCGCATAAAGTGTAGATGTTTCATCTTGCACTTTTGCAGGGGCGATCTGAGCACCTTTAATGGACCCATCTTCAATGATTAAGTCTTTCGTAATGGTATCGAAGCGGATATCTACACCATGATCGATTAAGTAGTTTTGAATTTTTAGGTAGATTTCTTGAGCTTTCTCCGTACCTAAGTGACGAATAGGGCAATCCACAAGTTTTAAGTTAGCTTCAATAGCTTTTTTTCGGATGTCTTTGATAGCATCCGTATTTTCGATACCTTCGATTTTTGTATCGGCACCAAATTCAAGATAAATACGGTCAGTATAGTCGATGAGTTCGGTAGCAGCTGGGAAGCCGATAAGTTCAGGTAAGTCACCACCTACCTCAGGACTAAGAGAAAGCTTGCCGTCAGAGAAGGCACCGGCACCAGAGAAACCAGTGGTAATATGGCAGTAAGGCTTACAATTGACGCATTTTTGAGTCTTACTTTTAGGGCAATGGCGTTTATCTATGCGTTTACCCATTTCTACGATAGTAATTTTCTTTGTGGTATGTAGCTTTAGTAGTTCAAGTGCAGTGAAGATGCCAGAAGGACCAGCACCGATAATAAGAATATCTGTTTTCATCATTTTTTAATCTCCTCTCAAGATACATTACAAAAAAGTTTTGTAACTCACTTATAGCGGTTAGCCATTTAAGGTGGCTAAGTAGATACACTTGAACCCTATTTTCAAATCTATATAAGCGAATATTAAAAATTAATATTATTCAATTGTTCGGTTTTACGAATACATTTTACAATATTATATTTTTATGTGCAATACTAAAAATGATTAATGAATAAATAAAACTTATGTTCAACACAATTTACTTGACTTTAATAGTAGGTATCTAATAGTATGAATAAGAAGAGTTTAAATGATTGATAATAAAGGAGAGTGAGTTATAAATGGACAGTGGACCGAGTTGTTATAGGCAAAAGTATAAAAATAGAATAAAAGCTCACTTGAATTTATTGTAGAAATAGAATATTTCTCTGCAATAAATAAGTGACATGCAGAGGATGGGATAATATGAAGCAGATTTTTAGAACAATTGATAACAAATTACAAGAGATAACACAGTTCCAACCAGGGAGTTGGATTAATTTAGTGAATCCAACAGCAGATGAGATTAATTCTGTGGCAGAGATGTTTCAAATTGAGACAAATCATATTCGCGCAGCGCTGGATGAAGAAGAGAGAGCGCATATTGATACTGAAGATAACTATACAATTATTATCGTAGACGTACCAATTAAAGATAATGCAGCAGAGCATGAATACGCGACGATTCCATTAGAAATTATCATTGGGGATAGTTATATCGTTACCGTATGTCTTAAAGAAGTAGAAGTACTTAAAGAATTTATTACAGGTCGTGTAAGAACGTTCTTTACATTCAAAAAGACACGTTTTATTCTTCAGATTCTTTATAAGAATGCATCTTACTTCCTTCAATACCTAAGACATATTGATAAACTGAGCAATCAAGTAGAGCAAGAACTTCATAAATCGATGAAGAATAAAGAACTTATCCAATTACTTAAATTAGAAAAAAGTTTAGTATACTTTACCACAGCCCTTCGTTCCAACGAAATCGTATTAGAAAAAATGATGCGAATGGAAACAATCAAGCAATACCCAGAAGATAAAGAACTTCTAGAAGACGTTATCATTGAGAATAAGCAGGCGATAGAGATGGCTAATATTTATGGAAACATCTTAAGCGGGACAATGGACGCTTTTGCTTCTATTATCTCTAATAACTTAAATATCGTTATGAAGACTTTAACGTCTATCACAATTGTACTTTCTATACCAACGATGATCTTTAGTTTATATGGAATGAATGTACCACTACCATTTCAATATGAGCCATTCGCATTCCCAATGGTACTGATTCTTTGTATTGTACTCATTGGTATCGTATCTATTTATATGATTAAGAAAAAACTATTTTAATAAACTTAGCCAAATTGTTGTAAACAATTTGGCTTTTTTTAATAAAATGCCTAAAAAAGATTTAACCTTTCAGTAAGAAATGGTAAAATATAAGAGCAAGGAAATTTAGTTAAGGGTAGGGTAAAGGATGAAAGAACAATACGTAGAATTGGAAGGGTGTAAGCCAGGGGATATACTGAGCAGAGATGTGATTGATATACGTACAGGAATCGTATTATGTAATGCAGGGCATACGATGAATGCAACGACTTTAGAATGGCTAAAGAAATTTGTGCATTCAGAGATTTATATCGAACAAGATTCTTGGAATAAGGTATGGAATCTTTCAGAAGATACCATTAAGACATATGATGAAACTAAAAACAAACTCGGTGATTTACTGGAATCCTTTAAACATAGTAAAGTAGTTGATCCTGAAGAATTACAAGCAATAAAAGGCAATTTTTATAATGAGCTTAGTCATAATAATACGATTATGGGTTGTGTAAACATTGTAAAGAAGGTAGATGAGTATACCCATACACATTGTATGAATGTAGGTATGCTAGCAGTACTTATAGGAAAATGGCTACATTTAAGCGAAGAGCAGCTTAGTGACTTGTTCCTAGCAGGAGCACTCCATGATGCAGGTAAATATAAAGTTACACCATCAGTTATTAATAAAAGAGGTAGCTTAACAAACGAAGAGTATAATGTCGTCAAAAAGCATGCTATCTATGGATATGAACTTATTAAAGATATAAAAGAAATATCGAACGATGTGAAGCAAGGGGTTCTAGGGCACCATGAACGTATCGATGGTACTGGTTATCCAAGAGAACTAGCTGGTGATGAGATTCACTTATTTGGTAAGATTATTGCTATAGCAGATACCTATGATGCAATGATTTCAGAGAGAGTTTATAAGAAGCGTCAGACACCTTTCGAGGTTATGGAAGCTATGGAGAAGGAAGGACTAGATAAGTTAGATACAAAAATCCTTTTGACATTTTTACATAGTATTGCAGATTACTATACAGGTGTATTTGTAAAGCTAAATACAGGAGCAGTGGGGGAAGTCATCTTTATTCATCCACACTGTGTGTATAGACCAATCATAAAGGTTGATGAGCAGTACATCGATTTAGATACACAAAGAAATATAAGAATTATGGATATCGTATAAACTAAAAAAAGATGTTGCCGAAAGGCAACATCTTTTTTTGTTAGACAAACATACCTACAATAGCAGCAGTAATAAGGGTTGTAAGGGTACCTGCTAAGAGGGACTTAAAACCAAATCCGGATACTTCTTGGCTCTTGGAAGGGCAGAATGCCTTGAAGCCTGCAACAGCAATACCGATAGAACTAAAATTAGCGAAGTTACATAGCGCAACAGAAAGAATAGCTTGTGTTCTAGGAGAAAGGGTTTGGAGCATACTACCAAGTTCGGTAAATGCCACAAATTCATTAACAGCCATCTTAAGTCCCACCATCGAAGCAAAGGTGTGTACCTCAGGTTTAGGGATACCAAATAACCAAGCCAATGGTGTGAGTACATAGCCTAGTAACTCTGCTACAGAAAGGCCTACAAAGCTAAGGAAGTAGTTGATAAAGGCGATCATCCCTAAGAAGGCGATGAGTACAGCACCTACATTGAGAGCAAGGTGCATACCTTGTATTGCACCATCACCTAGAGCTTCTAAGAAGTTGGCAGATTCGGAAGGTGTAATCTCGATATTATCAGTTTTACTAGATTCTGTCTCAGGAATCACGATTTTAGAGATAAGAAGGCTAGCAAAAGGTACAGTAACGATGGCAAGTAGGAGATACTTCATATCGATACCTAGTAAGGTATACCCACCTATAACAGATACAGATACAGAAGC
>JBOFIT010000024.1:0-20256 GCA_051650305.1 Cellulosilyticaceae bacterium | reverse complement strand
CATTTATCTAAAGAAGGGAGCGATGAGACGTGGCTAGTATATGGAATATGATGAAACACAATTTGAAGATGTTTTTTAATACCCCGATAGGGTTTGTGCTCCTTTTTGCCCCTATCCTATTATCTACAGTAATGCTTGGGAAGATGATGGTAGTAAATGAGGTTGTGAAGTTAGGGACAGTAGGCGTTTTTGTACAGCAGAAAGATCAAACCACAGATTATCTAGAGGAACAGCTGGGGAGTAAAGGGTTTGTGGTAAAGGTATATGAAGAAGACTTGCTTCATAAAGCAGTGGAAGATGGGCAAGTGGATATGGGCATAAGCATTAAGTCAGAAGACTTCTATCAAAGTCTTGCTAAGGGAGAGAATGTAGTAAGGTTTGTGTATGATACGAGTAATAACATTGGCAAACAAATAGAGGGTATCGCTACCCAACAATTAGCAAAACTTCAGATGCTTGTACAAAAAAGCGGAGGGGACCAAGTCCTATTCCAAGAAATGCTCCAAGCTTTTCAGACGAAGCTACCTGTATTAGAAAAAGAAGAGGAAGATAAAGGATTTGGCGTAAGCATCGCTTTTGGCTTTTTCGTATTCATTTTCCTTATGGTAGGGGGCTTTAGTATGAGTCCGATCATGAGAGAACAAGAAGGAAAAATCTACGGAAGAATAAGTATGAGTACTACGAAAACGTATCAATACTATATAGGACATTTATTAGGAAGCTTATGCATCCTCATCCTTCAAGTGCTGATACAAGGCATCGTCTTTCAAATATTAGATATTCATACAGGTATCAGACTAGGTGCATTTATGCTTATAGGAAGTGTGCTAGCACTTATAAGTATCGCACTTTCGATGCTGATTCTTTCATTGACCAAGAAAGTAGCGATCTACCACATGGTGATTGGGATTGGTGTGACACCACTATGTATGATGAGTGATTGTCTCGTACCTATCGAGATGATGCCAAAGTGGTTAAGTGATATATCTTACTTATCACCTATTAGATGGATTATGAACAGTTATCAAGGTATGCTTCAAGGAGAATCTTTGCAAAGTATATTAGGTACACTAGGTGTGGCGGTAGTCATCGCGATGGTGATGATTCTTATAAGTATCGTTATCCAATACACTAGAGGTTACGGTGAACGTTAAAGGATAGGAAAAAATTTATTAATGAAAACTACATAGGACTGTGGTAAAGTGAGAAGGTTAAAAAGCTAGAGAGGATGATGACATCAATGATAACCACACAAACACTACTTATAATAGGAGTAATCCTTCTATTAATCATGGTCCTATGTATAGGGATTATAAAATACAGTTTTAAAAATGTTTTCCACGCACCGAGGAAGACAAGGGAAGAAGCCTTTGATTTACTAGAGGCACGCGGAGTGTACCAAAGAGAGGCATATAACCACATTGCATTTGAAGAAATGAAGATTGTAAGTGAAGATGGCTATATGCTTAGAGGACAGTACCTAGAGGTAGACCCAAAGTCCAAAAAAGTAGTCATTCTTATTCACGGCTATACAGCGAACCATCTGATGAACTTACAGTTTATAGAGATGTATAAGGAAATGCGGATGAATATGCTAATGATTGATACGAGAAGTCATGGTACTAGTGGCGCGATGTATCCAACATACGGCATCAAAGAGCAACATGATGTGAAGCGATGGGTACTTGCGCTTAGAGAAAAACTAGGGCAAGATATAAAGATAGGCTTGCATGGTCAGTCCATGGGAGCAGCTACAGCGCTGATGTACGCAGGGAGCTATAATGATGTGACATTTGTGGTGGCAGACTGTGCCTTCTCTAGTGCTGAGGAAGTGCTTAAGTACCAATTCAAAACTATAGGGCATATACCGCCTAATGGTGTATACAAGGCAGTAAGACACTTGGCAGAGAAAAAGATAGGAATCGTATTAGACGAAGCTTCACCAAAAACAAGTAGCATGGAAAGTACAGTGCCTGTGCTCTTTATCCATGGGACAGCAGATAAGACGATTCCAAGTTACATGAGTCAAGAAATGTATGAGAATCGTAAAAACGAAGCAGATAGACTGGTACTCATCGAAGGCGCAGGACACGTAGAAGCACATATGGTAGAGCCAGAGACTTATAAAAAAGCGGTACAAGAATTTATAACCAAACACTAAGGAGTCAAGTGATGGAGTGTAGAGAAAAATGTGGAGCATGCTGTATAGCACCATCCATTACAACGCCTATTCCAGGTATGGAAAATGGAAAGCCAGCAGGGGTTAGATGTATACAGTTAGACGAAGAAAATAAATGCAAAATCTTTAAACATCCAGAAAGACCTAAAGTATGTGGGGGGCTTCAACCTGCGAAAGATATGTGCGGTTGCACACAAGAAGATGCTTTACAGTATTTAGATACGTTAGAACGCTTAACGGCACCTGACCGAGTGGATACAAAAAAATAGAATGAATACGTAAAAACAGGAAAAACTAGAAAAGAGGCATATCTTTTCTGGTTTTTTTGTTTTGTCATCTGCAAGTGACATGGATTCATGTGAAGAAGTTGGGGGGAGAATTGTATAATAGACATATAGGAGGACGGCAATGAAAGACATAGAAAGACTTCTCATCTTATATATTGAGTCCAACGACGGGTATACCGCATGTAGTACACTTGCGACTTATTTGAATGTAAGTGAACGCAGTATTAAAAGATACATTAAACATATTAATGAATTAAGTGAAACGTACGGAGCTTATATAGAAACCATTAAAGGGCTCGGGTATAAACTAGTAAAGACGTCTCCTAAAGTTTATGAACAGTATATAGTCAATGGTAAAAAAGCAAAGGCTAGTGAGCAAGCAATTACATTGCAGTTGATGCAGTGTTTATTACTTGAGAGGTACAGTAAGCTAGATGCCTTAGAAGAAAAACTTTATGCAAGTCGCTCTACTTTGCAAAGTGCTTTGAATGAAGTGAAGAAATGGCTAGAAAAGTATAGCCTGACATTAGCACATCGCCCTCATTATGGTATGTATATCGAAGGAGATGAAAATGCAGTCAGACGATGCATGGCTAAGTACTTCTTCGAAAAAGACCAAGGAAAAGAAGTGACACTGCACACACCATTTGGCAATATCCATCAAGAAAAGATTAATGCCATTACCAAGCTTTTAGAACATACTGTATTACAGGCAGGAAAACTAAAAAACGAATACGAAATGGTGTATCTTACAAAACTAATCGCAGTATCGTGCTACCGAATGAGTCAAGGTTGCTTTATAAAAGACGTTACGGTGATGAATGAATCCGATGAAGCTGAAACATCAGAAAGTGGCAGTTTCCAAGAAGTATTAGAGACTATCTGTGAGATTAAGATTCCAAAAGAAGAAATGCTTTATATAAGCATGGTCTCACAAATAGAAGAAGGCTTTAAAGTTAGTCATAGCCCTTCATACGAAGAAATACGAGAAATTGTGAGGCATACCCTTGATGTAATAGAAGATAAATATAAAGTACGGCTCAGACAAGATGCACACCTTTTGGAGAGCCTGAGCACACATGTTTATAACGGTTATAGCAGATATTATTTTGGCTTAGAAGTAGAGAATATAGCCCTTACACAGATTAAGAAAAGCTATCCCGAAGCTTTTCATTATGCATTGGAATTAAAAGAGGCGCTCGAACAAAAGTTAGAAGTGACTATCAATCGAAAAGAGCTAGGATATATAGCAGTCCACTTCGCTACAACCATTGAAAAAGCAAGAGAAGTTACGAGATATGGTATCTATATCATCTGTGACACTGGATTTGGAATGACCGAGCTTATACGTACTAAACTCAAGAGATTTTTCTCAGAGATAGAAGTTTTAGGCGCGTGCCAAGTCCATGCAGTTAGACAGCTGGATATGGATAAAGTAGACTTTATACTTGCTACAACTAAGCTAGATAAAGAGATAGAAGCAGAAAAAGATGTGGTGTATATATCCCATATACTCCATGAAAAAGACATTGAGGCCATAGAGTATGAACTTGGTAAGCTGTACTTAGAAAATTACTTAAAAGCACTTTTTGATTCCCGAATTTTTTACCCTACGAGTAGTTATAAAACTAAAGAAGAAGTGCTACAAGGTATTACAGGAGACATGCTAGCTAAGGGGTTCATTACCTTAGATGACCAAGATGAAATATTTAAAAGAGAGCAAGTCGCCTCCACAGAGATTAGCGACTTAGTCGCCGTCCCACACTGTATCTGTTTGGGTGAGACAAATACCATAGGTATTTGTACACTTAAATCCCCTATCTTATGGGGAACAGCACGGGTTAAGTTGGTGATGGTAGCATGCTTAAATATAGATGTGGTACAGAACAAACATGTATTTCCTTTTTTACATTCACGTATTCAAAAGGCATCAGTAGTGAATAAACTATGTGAATGCCAGACTTTAGAAGAGTGGCTACACTTATTAATGGAGCGTAATAGCCAATGAGTATAGAAGTGAATGTAGAAGTGGATGTAGTAGTGAAAAATAAAAAGGCTACACTGAAGAAAATTACGCAATTAGCGAAAAAAAATAAAAAGATAAAAAATGAAAGAGTTTATTTACAGGCATTACTAAGCAGAGAGGAAGCTTTTACTACAGGATGTGGAAGTGGTATGGCTATCCCACATGGAAAAAGTAGTACGGTGCTAGAGCATGGAATCATTGTGCTAAAGCTAAGAAAGCACGTGGATTGGCAAGCTATAGATGATAGTCTGGTAGATTTAGTTATTGCACTAATCATCCCAGAAGAGCACTTCGATGAAGAGTGTTTGATGAAGCAATCCAAGTTAGCACGAGCTTTGATTAATGAAACATTTGTAAGTAAGCTAAGAGCATTAGATAAGCCTGAATGCATAAAAAAGATGATGCAGGAGGTCATGAAATGAAAGATAAAATCGTAGCAATCTGCAGTTGCCCGACTGGTATAGCCCAGACTTATATGGGAGCAGAAGCTCTAAAAGAAGTGGCAAAAAGAAAAAATATTGCGATGAAAGTTGAGACGAGGGGCGCTTTTGGTATAGAAAACCCTTTAACACAACAAGATATAGAAGAAGCTACATACATCCTTTTAGCGAGTTATGTAGAAGCTGATGTAACGACATTAGGTGCTTTTAAAGGCAAGAAAATCTACCAAGTAGATATACATCAAGTTGTAAGAAATGTGGAGCAGGTACTAGATGATTTAATAGTAAATGCAACGATAATATAAAAAGTAGGTGAACATATGATTAACTTTAATGAGAAACCGAATCGCATTGATGAGAAGTGTAGAAAATGGGATCGAGGGATTATTGAAAGCAAATTTGGAAAGGTTCAAGACGACTTCATTCCTATGTGGATTGCAGACATGGACTTTAGAATTCCAGAAGCAGTAGAAAGACGCTTCAAAGAAGCCATTGAAAGAGGTGTATTTGGTTATACCTATTGTTACGACAGCTTTTATAAAGCAGTTATGTCATGGCAAAAAGACAGACATGGTGTAGAAGTAGCAAAAGAAAGCATCATCTTAACTTATGGGACAGTATCAACACTTCACTATACAGTACAAGCTTTCTGTACACCAGGAGATAGCATCATTGTCAATACACCTGTATATGATCCTTTCGAAGGTTCAGCAAAAAAGCAAGGTGTAAATGTCATCAAAAATACATTAAAGCTTGTGGATAATCGTTACTTTATCGATTTTGAAACATTAGATGCACAAATGAAAGAACACAAGCCAAAACTTATGTTCTTCTGTACACCACATAATCCATCAGGACGTATATGGTCATTAGAAGAAATCAGACAAGTAGCGCAGTTATGTAAGCAAAACGGTGTGATTCTTGTGGCAGATGAAGTGCACGCAGAGCATATTCACTATGGTAAGTTTGAGTCTGTGCTTCACTTAGAAGAAGCACTTGTAGATAATATCATCTTACTTACATCACCAAATAAAGGGTTCAATCTAGGTGGGCTTAAGACATCTTATGCCATCATCAAGAATGCGAGCATTCGTAAAATCTTTGCAGATAAGCTTGTACAGAACTCTATTACATCACCAAATGTCTTTGGGATTATCGGTCTTATCACAGCCTATGATGAGTGTAGAGATTGGTTAGATGCAGTGAATGCATATATCAAAGGAAACTATGAATTAGTAGAAAGCTTTATGGCAGAGCATTTACCTGAGCTTAAGGTGATGAAGATGGAATCTTCTTATCTTGTATGGGTAGACATCAGTGCTCTAAAGATAGATGCGACAGCCTTTACTTTAGGCTTAGCAAAAGAACAAAGTGTACTTGTAGAAGATGGTAGCCACTTCGTGCAAGATGGATCGAATTACATCCGTCTTAACTTAGGTATACAAAGAGATAGCATTCAGGAAGCGCTTGTGCGCATACAAAAATATATTACTAACATGGAGGCATAATCATGAAGCAGAAATTATTTAATTTCTTCCAGAAGCTCTCTAGAGCTTTCTTATTGCCAATCGTTTTAATATCATTTGCATCAATGATATTAGGGGTGGCATCTGTGTTCTTATGGCATGATCAATTAAAAGAGATGTTGCCATTTATCAACACACCAGTTGTTCAGTACATTGCTCAGATAATGAATACAATGTCTGGTGCTATTATGAACAATATCTCACTACTCTTCGCAGTATCACTAGCATTTGGTATGGCTGATGAAGATAGAGAGTACGCAGCACTAGGTGGTCTTGTAGGTTACCTTGCATTCTTAATGGGTATGGGGACACTTATTAACCTTGTACCAGATGTAGCTGCAATGTTCCCAGAGTCAGCAATCAAAAGCATCCTTGGTATCACAACAATCGATACAGGTATGATTGGTGGTATCATCGTAGGTTTACTTGCTGCACTTATTCACAACAAAACACGCAAAACAAAATTACCAATGGCTTTCTCATTATTCAGCGGTAACCGTTTTGTACCACTTGTATGTTCAGTATTCTTCGTAGTACTAGGTCAAGTATTCCCATTCGTATGGGCTGTTATCTCAGAAGCAATCAATGCAGCAGCTATGGCTGTAGCAGGTGCTGGTGTATTCGCACCATTCCTTTATGGATTCGGTGAGAGACTTCTTATTCCAACTGGTCTTCACCACGTATGGAACGCAGTTATCCGTGATACTGCTGTATCAGGTATATACACATTCCCAACAGGGGAAGTTATCGAAGGTTCAAGAATTGCCTTCAACCATTTCTTATCAACAAATGCAATGCCTTTAGACACAACTCTTCCAGACTTTGTTAAGTTCTTAAGAGGTGGACAAGTGCCAATGACTATGTTTGCACTTCCAGCAATCGCTTTAGCTATGTACCACACAGCTAAACCAGAAAACAAAAAGACAGTAAAAGCATTACTTATCACAGGTGTATTCTCAATCTTTATCGCAGGTGTTACAGAACCACTTGAATTCGCATTCATGTTCGTAGCTCCACTTTTATACTTAGTATACGCTATCCTTACAGGATTAAGCTTTATGATATCATTCCTTCTTGGAAATGGTATGGGTGGTGCAGAACCAAACATCATCGGTCTTCTTCTTTACGGTGTATTAAGACCAGAATCAAACTACTACATCGTATTATTACTAGGTATTCCATTCGCAATCGTATCATACTTCTTATTCAAATGGTGGATCATCAAGTTTGATGTGAAAACACCAGGTAGAGGTGGCGATTATGATAACGCGGTAAATATGGAAGATGCTGATGGCGAGACAGATCCAATTAAACTTAAGGCGAAAACAATCATCAAAGGTTTAGGCGGAAAAGAAAACATCGACGTAGTAGACTGCTGTATTTCAAGACTTCGTGTGAAAGTAAAAGATATGTCAAAAGTTGATGAATCTATACTTCAAGCAACAGGTAGCATGGGTATCGTTAAGGCAGATGACCACAATATCCAAGTAATCTACGGCACAAGCGTAAGTATGATTAAGAGCGCGGTAGCTAAGGCGCTTCAATAATAGCAATATAAATAAAGTATAATCAAACAAAATAAGTGTAATAATGTTAAGGAGATTAGCATTGTTACACTTATTTTTTTGGCTACACAACATATTTAAATACATCAAGTATACTATGAAAGATAATATACGAAAGAGGTGGAGAAGAATATGGCGAAAATCAAATTTTTAACAGATACTGCATGTGATTTACCAGGTAGTTATGGTAAAAAATATAATATTGAGATGATGCCTATAAGCATTGTTGTAGATGGAGAAGACTATATAAATAATCAAAATGATGATTTTAAATCATTTTATAAGACACTGAGAACGTGCAAAGACTTACCGAAGACATCGCAGATTACCACATACCAATTTGTAGAACGCTACAAAAAAATCTATGATGAAGGCTACACACATATAGTAGGGTTATTTTTACCTTCCTTTGCATCAGGTACTTACCAAAATGCCAATATTGCCATAGAGCAATTTAAGGAAGAATATCCAGAGGCAAAAGATATGACTATCTTTGTGCCAGATTCAAAAACTTATTCACTAGGTTATGGGATGTGCTTAGTAGAAGCGGCTAAACGCTATGAGGCAGGCAGTAGCTTTGAAGACGTCATAAACTTTGTGAAAGGTTGGATTAGTGAAATCGAAGTATACTTCTGTATGCATACACTAGAATTTGCGAGAAAATCAGGAAGATTAGGTGGCTTGGCCGCAGTAGTAGGTGATGTGCTAGGAATCAAGCCGATTATGTGTGTTAAGGATGGAAAACCTTCAGTCTATAAGAAGATAAGAGGCAAAAAAGCAATCGTACGTGAATTACACAAGCTAGCAGAAGAGCGTATGAATGAAGGCTCTATTTACGCCGTCTTACAAGGAGATACCGAAGAGGAAGCTAGAGAACTCTATGACATGGTAAAGGTATCTACAGGATACGATTCATTCGGTGTCTTTTATTCAGGGCCAGCCGTTACAATTAATAGTGGACCAGAAATCGTAGGAATTGGGTTTAGAAGCTCTAAACCATAAATAAAAAGGCTACTCACCGTGAGTAGCCTTTTTATTATTATTTTTTAGGTAAAGCATTAGCAAAGCTTACACCAAATTCTGTGGCAGATACTAAATCTTCTTCAGATGGTTTGAAGCAAACGCTGAAAGGTTCAAGCGGTGTCTTAAACTTAAGTTGCTTATAGCGTTCACTAATATGCTTAGTAGCTTCTCCGCTCCAACCATAGCTACCAAAGCAAGCCGCATACTTACCATTATGAATGATAGGATTAAGGCTTATGAGGATTTGCCAGATTTGAGGAAGTGTGTCAGCTAAGATAGTAGAAGAACCTAAGATAAGTCCATCACATGCCCCTATTTCTTCAAGAACAGCATCCATAGAAGCATAAGAAAGGTCGTGTAAGGACACTTTTGCATCAGGAAGTGCTTTGCTTACTCCAGTAGCGATGGCTTCAGCTAATTCTTTTGTATAGCCATAAGCTGAAACATAAGGAATAACAATCGAGGTAATTGAAGACTCTATAGGAGTAGACCATTCTTGATAGTAATTTTTAAAAGTTTCAATATTTGATCTATCCAATACAAGTCCATGACTAGGACAGATAAAATCAAGTTCTAAAGATGCTATTTTTTGAAGCGCCTTAAGCACATAAGGTTTAAAAGGCCCCATAATCATATTGTAATAATACTGGAAAGCATCTAAGTAATCTTCTTTGGCTTCAGCAGTCAAGTCACTCTGGAATAAAGTATCACAGCAGTAATGTGCACCGAAAGAGTCACACGTAATCAGTGTACGATCTTCTTGGATATAAGAGTAAATCGTATCAGGCCAATGAAGAAAAGGTACGCTGAAAAACTGGATTGTTTTATCGCCTAAAGAAAGTGTATCACCGTCTTTTACAACGAGTGAATTAAAAGTTGCATTGGTAATAGAACGAAGGTATTTAATGGCAAGATTAGAGCCTACAATCGTTACATTAGGTAATAACTGTAGAAGTTTACTAATAGCGCCACTATGGTCAGGTTCTGTGTGGTTAACGATGATATAATCAATTGTCTCAAGTGATGTTTCAGAACAGATGCCTTGAATATAGCTGTCACAGAATTTATCCTTTGCAGTCTCGAAAAGTGCAGTTTTTTCAGAGCCTTTAAGAAGATAAGAATTATATGTTGTCCCGTATTGGGTCTCCATGACAATGTCAAAGATACGTAGATGTGGATCTTGCACACCGACCCATGAAAGAGAAGGTGTAATAGCGTGCGAAATACTCATAGGGTTCACTCCTTATAGTGTTTTAAGAAAAAAGATATCTACTAAAATTATAACTAATGGATAATAATTGTCAACTAATATAGTAGGAGAATGGTATTTTTTGAAATTTTTTATAAAAATACATCAGGAAGTAAGTTAGTCTTATTGAATGTTTTACTAAAGTATACTAAAATATAGAAGGAAGTATACTAAAAATACTAGCTTTTACAACTTAAGTGTGCTAAAATTTATGTCAAGTAATAATAATTATTATCTGTCACTTAAAGTAAACTTAATGTAACTAAAAGAAGTATAGACTAGAATAAACCAAATTTTTTAGGAGGAACTCAAGATGGCAAAAAAAATGATGACAATTGATGGAAATACTGCGGCGTCTTATGTGGCATATGCATTTACAGATGTAGCGGCTATCTATCCTATCACACCATCATCAAACATGGCAGAAGTCGTTGATGAATGGGCAGCACAAGGAAGAAAGAATATATTTGGACAAACTGTAAGTGTTGTTGAAATGCAGTCAGAAGCAGGAGCTGCTGGAACATTCCATGGATCACTTCAAGCAGGAGCACTAACAACTACATTCACAGCATCACAAGGTTTACTGCTTATGATTCCAAACATGTATAAAGTAGCAGGGGAACTCCTCCCAGGGGTATTCCATGTCAGTGCACGTGCATTAGCTGCACAAGCATTATCTATCTTTGGAGATCACCAAGACGTAATGGCAGCTAGACAAACAGGTTGTGCACTTCTTGCATCAGGTTCAGTACAAGAAGTAGCAGATTTAGCACCAGTAGCACATTTAGCAGCACTTAAAGGATCACTTCCATTTGTACACTTCTTCGACGGTTTCAGAACATCACATGAAATCCAAAAAGTTGAAGTACTCGATTATGATGATTATGCAAAACTTGTTGATCAAGATGCTCTTACAGCATATAGACAAAAAGCGTTATCACCAGAGCATCCTGTAACACGTGGTACTGCACAAAATCCAGACATATACTTCCAAACAAGAGAGGCTTCAAACAAATATTACGAAGCACTTCCAGAAATTGTAGAAGGCTATATGAAAGAAATCAATGCATTAACAGGCAGAAACTATGGCCTATTCAATTATTATGGCCATGAAGAAGCAGAATATGTACTTGTAGCAATGGGGTCAGTTACAGAAACAGTTGAAGAAACAATTGACTACTTAAATGCACAAGGTGGCAAATATGGACTTGTAAAAGTACATTTATTTAGACCATTCTCAACAGAGCATCTTTTAGCAGCTATTCCAGCATCAGCTAAGAAAATCTGTGTAATGGATCGTACAAAAGAGCCAGGTGCATTAGGCGAACCATTATACTTAGATGTATGTTCAGCATTCTACGGCAAAGAAGTACAACCAGAAATTATCGGTGGACGTTATGGTCTTGGATCAAAAGACGTTAGACCATCAGATATCAAAGCTATTTTTGATAACTTAACAGCAGAAGCACCAAAGAACCACTTTACAGTAGGTATCGTTGATGATGTGACGAATACTTCTATCGAAGTAGATAGTAACCTTAAAATCACACAACCAGGTACAGTACGTTGTAAATTCTGGGGATTAGGCTCAGATGGTACAGTAGGTGCTAATAAGCAAGCTATCAAAATTATCGGTGACCATACAAACAAATACGCTCAAGCGTACTTCGCATATGATTCAAAAAAATCAGGCGGTATTACGATGTCTCACTTAAGATTCGGAGACAGACCAATCCGTTCAACATACCTTATTGACGAAGCTGATTATATCGCTTGTCATAAGCAAAGCTATGTAAATCAATACGACATCCTTAAAGGCCTTAAAAAAGGTGGTACATTCGTACTTAACTCTGGATGGAATTTAGAAGAATTAGAAGCAAACTTACCAGCAGCTATGAAGCGTTTCATCGCTAAGAACGATATTAAGTTCTACACAGTAGATGCGACAGGTATTGCAGTAGAAATCGGTCTTGGTACTCGTATCAATATGATCATGCAATCTGCATTCTTCAAACTTGCGAATATTATTCCAGTAGAAGAAGCTACAGAATACCTTAAAACTTCTATCAAAAAAGCTTACGGCAAAAAAGGTGAAAAAGTTCTAGAGATGAACTACAAAGCAGTAGAAAAAGGTCAAAATGCTATCGTAGCAGTAGAAGTACCAGCTACATGGGCTGAAGCTGAAGATTCAGAAGCAGCAGCTAGCAATAAACCAGCATTCATTACTGATATTGTAGAAGTAATCAATAGACAAGAAGGTGATAACCTTCCTGTAAGTGCATTCAATGGAAGAGAAGATGGTACATTCCCAGCTGGTACAGCTGCATACGAGAAACGTGGTATTGCAGTAGATATCCCAGAATGGCAATTAGACAAGTGTATCCAATGTAATCAATGTGCATACGTTTGTCCACATGCATGTATCCGTCCAGTTCTTGTAAACGAAGAAGAAATGACAAATGCACCAGAAAGCTTCACAGCTAAGAAAGCAATCGGTAAAGCGTTTGAAGGTCTTCAATACAGAATGCAAGTAAGTCCATTTGACTGTACAGGTTGTGGAAACTGTGCTGATATCTGTCCAGCTAAAGAAAAAGCACTTATCATGAAACCACTTGATACACAAGTGCCAGCTGAATCAGATAACTGGGATTACTCAGTAAATGAAGTAAGCTACAAAGGTGATTTAGTAGCTGGAACAACAGTTAAAGATAGCCAATTCAAAACACCACTTATCGAGTTCTCAGGAGCTTGTGCTGGTTGTGGAGAGACACCATATATCAAACTTGTAACACAACTCTTTGGTGATCGTATGATGATTGCAAATGCAACAGGATGTTCATCAATCTGGGGTGGTTCTGCACCAAGTACACCATACTGTACAAACCATGAAGGACAAGGTCCAGCTTGGGCAAACTCATTATTCGAAGATAATGCTGAATACGGATACGGTATGGCATTAGCTGGTAAACAAATGAGAAACAAACTTGAAGATGCTATGACAGCACTTATTGAAATGCCAATTGCTGATGAAGCAAAAGAAGCATTTAAAGCATGGATCGCATCTAAAGAAGATGGTGTAACAACACGTGCGACAAGCCAAGCTGTAAGAGATGTCCTTGAGACATTAGAAGTAGAAGGCGAAGCTGCAGCACTTGTACAAGATATCAAAGATCGTAGCGATTACCTTGTGAAGCGTTCACAATGGATTCTTGGTGGAGATGGATGGGCATACGACATCGGTTACGGTGGTCTTGACCATGTAATGGCATCAGGAGAAAATGTAAACGTACTAGTATTCGATACAGAGATCTACTCAAATACAGGTGGTCAATCTTCTAAAGCTACACCAGCAGCTGCTATTGCGAAATTCGCAGCATCTGGTAAGAAAGCTAGAAAGAAAGACCTTGGTATGATGATGATGTCTTATGGTAATGTATACGTAGCACAAGTAGCTATGGGTGCAGATAAAAACCAACTTATCAAAGCTATCATTGAAGCTGAAAGATATGATGGACCATCTATTATTATCGCTTACGCACCATGTATTAGCCATGGTCTTAAGTGTGGAATGGGTCAAAGCACAAAGAACATGGATGACGCTGTTAAGTCAGGATACTGGCATTTATACAGATACAACCCAGACATGATTGATGATGGCAAAAATCCATTTAGCTTAGATTCAAAAGAGCCAACAGAAAGCTTTAGAGATTTCATCATGGCTCAAGTTAGATACTCAGCACTTGCAAAACAATTCCCAGAGCAAAGCGAAGTATTATTTGCTAAAGCTGAAGCAGATGCGAAGTACCGCTACGAAAGCTACAAGCGTCTTGCAAGCAACTAATAAATGAAATGAAAGGGCGACTACGGTTGCCCTTTTTTATTTAGGTGAATGGAAAGGCTCAATATAGGCATTTCAGCGTAAAATGTAGAGACTACATTTATAAAAGGAGTGACTTGCTATGAGACCTAGACAAATGCACAGCAATAGACCTAACAATCCACCAGGACCACCACCAGGAAAAGGGATGCCACCTAATAACCCACCAGGGCCACCACCAGGAAAAGGGATGCCACCCAATAATCCACCAGGCGGACCAAATGGAAAAGATATGAAACCCAATACACCACCACCACCTTTTATGCCACAGGAACATGAAGCAAAGGAAATGCAAGTAGGCGGAGGACCAGGGGGAAGTGTAAAAGCAGTCGATCCAGGATCTATGTATCCTTGTTTATATAGCTATGTTTATATATGGCCAGAGGGAAGACGCAGAGGCTTTTGGATGTATGTAACTTACATCGGCCAGCGTTCAATAGCTGGATGGGTATGGAATGGCTGGTTTTGGATGTATCAAGGTATGGATACAAACCGCATCCGTAAATTTTACTGCTACTAAGCATAATGTAAAAAGTGGTCTACTAAAAACAGTAGACCACTTTTTACATTAGTTGACTTTGACACCTAAGATTTTATTGCCGCGAGGAGCTACAATGATATGATCTTTATAGAAGACAGGAGAAGCTTCGATATTACTGCCAAGATTAATGCTATGAAGTGTCTCACCCGTCTTACCGTTTAGAAGAAACATATTACCTACCGAATCACACTGGATCAGATAAGCTTTTCCGTTTTCATCATAGAAAGCCAGTGGTGAGGACCACATATAGTGCTTCATGGGTTTAGACCAGACAGTCTCACCCGTCGTTTTATCAAGGGCTACCATAAGGCCAGCCCCCATAGACTGATATCTAGCGATAGAAAAGATGACGAGGTTATCAATCTCACCTTGACCGATGACACTAGTAGCGAGCAAACCACCATTGACAGGGTTTTTACCGAGGAGTGATTTACAAGGGTATTTTTTCTCCCAGATAATTTGACCTGTGAGACCATGGATCTTACGGAGAGTACACGTGCCACTAGTGCCTTGCATATCTACTTCATTTCCAGTGTAGACATAGGGGATATCATTCTCCACAGAAACTGTAATGGTAGCATCCGTATCATCGCCTGAATTAATAAGCCATACAGGTGTTAGTGTAGAAAGGTTTACACATTGGATATGACCACTATTATCTGCGAAGTAAACTAAATTTTTGTAGATAGAGGGAGAACTTTCGATGCCGTATTTATTTGTCCCCTTAATTTGATATTTGTATTTGTAGATTTCCGGGGAAATGGTCATTTTTTTGTCTACGCGGTTCAGACGACTATTAAGTTTGATTAAATATAAAAGGCCGTTTTCACCAGCTTGAATCAGCGTGTCGGTTTGTGGATCTACGAGTGCAGCACCATCAAAAGCGCCCCAGCCACGAGAAGCGACATTATCGATACCATTGACGCGGTGAAGTCTACTACCATCAGTAAGGCTATAGATATTAAGACCGATAGAACCATTTTCAGGGATACCTTCGCCTACGAAAAGGAGTGGAAGACCTCTAGGATCTATGGAGACGCTTCCTTTGATAGGATTACCGACATGAATAGGTGGTCTTGAAGGCTTACCTGTTTCTAAATCTAAGAAGTACACATAGCCTGCTAGCGAGCCGTAGATGACCTCTACAAACTCATCTTTAGCTTTAAATTCAGGATAAATATTCATAAGCTGCCTGATGTCGTAAGGCCAGTTCATAATGACGGGTTGACCTGTCCAGCCAGCACCACCACCCCAACTACTGGAATGGGTCTTAAATTCCCATGCCTTCTGTAAAGTTTGTGATTGTGTATGAGTTGTACCAAAGTTTGCGGCATCTCTCGCGTGATTGCCCCTAAAAGTAGGAATGCCTTCAATCATCATATAAGGTTCTTTGAAGGTGATGGGGGAACTAAAGCTAGAAATAGGTACGTTATCTTTATAAATACTAGAAGTAAGCCTACCATTAGTAGAGGATGGGGGATTGACATAGTCACTAGCGAAAAGAGAATTACTGAAAAGAAAAAAGCTTAAAAAAGATAAAAAAAGAATAGACCATTTGTTTTTAGTCATATAGAAACCTCCTAAGTAATAAAAACATATAGTCTATTTATATTTGTACAAGTTCTTAATCAGAACTTCCACTAATCATTTTTGTGAGTTGAATAAGTGCCATGGAGAGGTTCGTATGCTTGGGATAAGCGAGATAGATACCTTTCCAATGGGGATAAAACTTTTCTTTATAACGGCGTAGACCTTTGAAACTATAGATTTTATTGCCGTAATTGTAGATGTATTTAACGATTTTTTCTTTTGTAGGGGAGAATTGTGTATACCCTACATTAGAAAGAGGCGCCTTACCTAGGATGAACTTCTCGTAGCCTTCATCAATGGCCCATTCAATCAGGCCGATGAAAAGTGCATCCATCGTACCATTAGGTGGATTAGGGAGCAGGCGCATAAGGTCGATAGAAACTGTTTTTTTACAGTACATAGGCATGATGGTGGCAAAAGCGATGATTTCATCGTCTTGCTTAACGATACCAACAGGTGCTAAGTTGATATAGGTTTCATCAAAGGACCCAAGTGAGAATTCTTTTTCACGACGACCTTCTAGCCATAAGTCAGAAACTGTTTTTAGACGTTGCATAGTGGCCTGGTCAATGGGATTTTGAAGGAGTTCAAAAGTAAGTTCCCCACGTAGCATCTTATTTTTGATAGTACGAAGTGCAGCACCTTTTTTGCCTACAAGGGTAAATTCGCTAAGGTTCATCGTCGCTTCTTCGCCAAGCTTTAAAAACTTAAAGCCATTCTCATGATAGATTGGTAAGAAGTCTTCATTAATCTCATAAAAGATAGGGGTCATATGATACTGATCTGCAAAAAGTCTAAAGGCGTTAATGGCATCTTTGAAGAGTGTCACCTCACCGATAGGATCACCTAAAACGATGAGTTTATCTTTATGAGGTCTAAAGGCAATAAGTACTTGGTCATCCATGCTATAAAAGAGACTTTTATCTTTTAAGAAGATAAGGTGTGTCATGGAGTTCCCTGTATAAGTAGCTAAAAACTTTTTTAGTTTTTCTAAATCTTCATCAGTTGTAGATGCAAAGGTCGCATGTTTAGCTGAAAGTAGTGTTAACAGTATACTTGCAGCGATGATAAAGAAGATAAGTGTACCTAATTCAAGGTAGGTATACAAGGTAGGTTCGGTAGATGAAAGTAAAGTATAAGATGGACTTAGAAAACGTAGTGCACATACAAATACGATACTTGATAAGATGACCAGACCTAAGGAATACATAAAACTGCGTAAAGTAAGCTTTGTAGACATACGATAGAACGCATGCTTCGTTGGACGAAGTGCCCATGCAGTCAGGAGTAACATAAAGGCTATCTCTATGTTAAAGTCCTTAAGAAGGGCAAAGACTGCACCAATAAATAGCACACATAAAGTCGTATAATAAGAAGCGATGACTTTATCCCATATACCTTTTGAAAGTACCACTAATAGAATACCTATACCTAATGTAATGATGCGAGAAAAATGAACAAGACCAAGAGGTAAGGTAGAAGCAATCAATGCTAAACGGTGACGGTCTCCAGGGAGGCTTGCTGATAAAATAAGTACCCATCCACTAAAGAAGATAAGGGCAGCTAAAGCCTTAATACTAATGGTTGTAAGAAAGTGCTTCTGTGTATCCGTAAGTTTATGGAAGTGAGAAGTACTACTAGTACGTGAAAGTACAACCATTGTAATAAACCATGGGATGATATAGTAAAACATTCTAAAGATTACTAATGGTAGGATCGTTACTTGAAGAGGAATACCGATAACGAGACATCCATAGATAACACCTAGTTCAAAGATACCAAAGCCAGCTGGTAAGAGTAAGGTGTTAGCAACAATCATAGCACAGCCAAATATAAAGAGAACCTTTAAATAAGGTAAATCCGGTGTAAAGTGTGAAAAGATATAGGTGAAGAAGAAAGCAGCAGCTAACCACTTAATCATAAAACTTATAATAAGCTTCACACGTGTAAGTATATTTAACTTAAAGCTTTTCGGTAAACTTTTAAGGTCACCTATAAGAAAGAGGTCCTTTACCTTACTGATAAGAGATGCCTTCTTTGGTTCAATACCTTCAAATTTATAAAGGAGATAGCGTAAGCCTCCGCGACGTTTTGCTTGCTCTTCTGCAAAGATAAGAGGTACATCAGCTAGCCAAGATATCTTGAAGATTTTACTTGGGGTAATCTTCAAATGAAAATCATGACATAAAATGAAGTCATAAAGGGTGGTAGCAGATACCGCTATGAGCCCTAAGATAAGGTAAAGAGCTGCATAATAAGTAGGTTGCTGATAAAGTGTATCTAATGCAAGGGAAAGATTAAAGGGAGTATGGCGATGGATAATACCAGCTAAGAGCAAAGTAATCACAATCATCCATAGGGTATATTTACACAAGGTGAGCTTGTGCTGTTTACATTTACTAAGAATTTCATTTTTAGACAAAGTGCTGTCCTCCTATATAGTGAATATGATTGAATATCAAACATATATAAAATAGCATCCTTTATTATATATGATTTAAGAGCATTTGTTTAGTAAAAGCAAGGTTTTTTTAAATAAAGTTTCTGGATAATATTTGTATAATATGCAAAAAGATGTTAAAATTTTATTTACAATAGCATTCAATTAGGGTTTGAGAAAGGAAGTAAGGGTACAATGGGGATTGACCACAAGCAAATTGATGATGAAATTTATGAGCTTATTCAAAAAGGAGCAGTTGAGGAAGCACTTACATATTGTCAGCGTGTAATAGATACAACTGATCAAAAAGACCATCTCTATATATATGCGTTGATGGGGCAAGCTTATATGTGGCTATCAGATTATCCGAAGGCATTAGAGCAGTTATATAGAGGACTTCACCTAGCGAAAAATATAAAGGACCAGGGGACAGAATCCAGAGTTTGTACAGTTATGGCAGCCTGTGAAATATTGCATACAAATAACATTGAAAGAGCCAAAGAACTACAACTTAGGGCATATAGTTTAGCTAAAGAAGTAGATAGTTTGAATCTGATTATGAGTAGCGGCAATAATTTAGGGATTTTATATACGAATGAAGGTGCATTTGATAAGGCATTAGCACATTTTGAAGAAATCATAAAATATAGAGACAAAGCACAAGGGTATCGTCAACTGAATGTCATCATAGCTGCTACGATAAATATAGGGGATATTTATTTTAAAAGACAAGCGTATGATCAAGCAATTAAGTGCTGGGAAGGTGCTATAGATATTTGTAAAGAGAAAGATATCCCTAGGCATTTAGCCATCGTTTATTTTAATATAGCATCTGTCTATAAAGAACAATCTAAATATCAAAAAGCTTTAGTGTACTATGACAAGGCACTAGAAATTCAGATAGACCTTAGTAATAAAAAAGAAGAGAGTATGTGTTATAAAGATATAAGTAGTGTTTATGAAGACATTGAGGACTACAAAAATGCCTTGATTTTCTATAAATGCTATACGGAGATAACGGAAAGTATCGTCAATGATGAGACGCGATTACAAATTCAGTTAGTAGAGGATGAATATACAGATAACCTCCGTATGCTCAATAAACAGCTGCTGGAAGCGAATAAACAACTTGAAAAGGCAAAGAATGAGATAGAGTATCTTTATGTAAGAGATTTTTTGACAGATACTTATAATCGTCGTGGCCTTCAGCAAGAGATGGAGAAACTTGAAAGTTACTATAAGGACAATGGTCTGTATTATCATGTGATGATGATTGATATTGATGACTTTAAGATCATTAATGACCAATTCGGGCATCAAATAGGCGATCAAGTATTAAGTAAGTGTGCACATGTATTAAAAGAAGTAGTGGGTGGAGATGGGATCGTAAGCAGATACGGCGGCGAAGAATTTGTGGTGGTGCTGAAGTATATGTCAGAAGATAAGGTAAGGGCCATCGCTCAAAAGATATTACAGACCATTAGGGAGACACCTTATTGTCTAGGAGCAGAAA